>JAIFKY010000275.1 GCA_020049345.1 Anaerolinea sp. | reverse complement strand
CTCTCCCCCGAAGCAATCTCCTCTTCGGTAAGATCGTTTTCATCGTCAGAAGACTGCCCACCTGCGCTGGCGTGCGGCGCAAGTGTCGTTCCTTGCAGTGACATATTCGCCGTCTTCACCGCCTGCTTCAACAACTTGTTCAATGTGGCGATAATGGCTTTATGTAATTTTTCCAACCCGTCTGGATTCTCGATGGTGTATTGAATGCGCGACATGACATCTTCGCCGTACACAATCTGCGGATTCATCTCGGACTCGGCCGCGAGAATTTCGCCTGTGCGTAAATTGCACAAATACAAAGCCACAGTCGTCGAGCCGATGTCCACTGCCGCGCCGTAACTATCTTCGTGGTAGCCCGCCTGCACCTGCACCACTTCCTTATCCTGCCAAACTGAAACGGTCACTTTCCATTTTGCTTCGCGCATGGTCGCGGACATTGTCCGCAGGCAGGCGTAATCCACCGTGAAATCTGACCAGCGCGGAAGGTTCTCTTCTCCGGCGCGGACAAGTCCCATTGAAGTTTCGAGTCCTTTTGCGAGGCGTTCCCAATCAGCAATCGGACGCTCCAAATTGGGCGGACTCATGATCACCAGATATTTCCGAATGGACGGCTTGATCTCGATCTCGCGTTCGCTGGCGCTCTTGCGGACGATCTGCTTGTTGCCTCGGCTTTCTTCCGGCACGTTGATTAAGACATCGCCTTGTATTTTGCATTGGCAGGAAAGCCGCACTTGTCCAACTTCCCAGCCTTTGCTTTTTAATAGATTGGGTCGGCGGGCAAAGTACGCGGCTTCGACAGGGGTCACAGGCGAGACGTTCTCGCGCTTTGAATCCATGTTGTATTTTTCAAAGCGTCCCTCTTCGATTAAGACCATGCACTTGCCACAGGTGCCATTCTCGGCGCAAATGGATTCGATATCCACGCCCAGTTCGCGCGCGGCAAAACGGATGGACTGGCCCTCTTCCACTTGTCCGCGAGAGCCGGAGGGTTGCAGGATGATGTTGTGTTTTGTCATGAAATCTCTATTTGTTTATGGAAGAAAAAAGAATAAGACCATGGACGATCGACGGCAGACCGTGTTGTTCTTCAACCATTGTCCGTCGTCTGCGGTTTACGGTCTGTTTCGGCGTGGAATCTCTATCTTTGCAAACTCAATTTCCAATTCAGCGAGAAGCGCGTTGGCAACTTCTTCGGGGCTGCCGTCGCGTTCGATCCAGTCGCCGCGTTTGTATTGCGCGGCATAGTCATCTGTTCCGGTTAATCCTTCAGCCATTGCATAAGAATCAATCGCATTTTGGATTCTTTGCGAAAGTTGCTTTTTGACTGTTACCCCGTCACCTTGAACCACAATGGAGGAGGGGATGTGCTTCCAATAAAAAATTCGATATTTAGCCATAGGTTACCTCTCAAGATTATATATAATTTGTGGCGATTTTACGGGAGTATTAGCTATGGGTCAATGCAAAAATTATCAGACCCTAAAGATTTTAAAAACCTTTGAGGTCTATCCAGCTATCGCGCTTCCTGCCAGCCAGCCGGTTGTCCACGAGGATTGAAAGTTGAATCCGCCCGTGATGCCGTCAATATCCAGCACTTCGCCCGCGAAGAATAAATCAGGCGTAATGCGGCTTTGCATGGTTTTGAAATCCACTTCATTCAAATTTACGCCGCCGCAGGTGACGAACTCGTCTTTGAAAATTCCCTTGCCTTTGATGGCAAATTCGCCCGCAGTCAGTTCCTCGGCAAGTTTTCGCATTTCGGCTTTTGAAATGTCTCCCCAATTTTTGTCGCCGATGAATTGCGTTAATTGCTTCCACAACCTGACAGGAATTTGCGAGAAGGCTGGCTGTGCTGCAATTTTTTTGCGCGCGTTTTCGTGCCAGTCTTTGTTGCGTTGCAAAACTTCCAGCGCAGAATCAAGCCGATAGTCGCCGAGCCAATTCACAGTTAGGGTGGATCGGTATTTTTTCTCAAATAAAATCCGCGCGCCCCAGGCAGAGAGTCGCAGCACAGCGGGACCGCTCAATCCCCAGTGGGTGATGAGCATGGGACCAGTTTGGGTGAGCGACTCCATTTTGAGGGTTACATTTTCAACTGCCACGCCCGCCAGCCCGTCAATTCTTTTGTCGTTCACGTTGAATGTAAATAGCGAAGGCACAGGTTCTTCAATTGAGTGTCCAAGCGATTTGACGATCTCGCGCGTTTTGAGATCACTGCCGGTGGCGATTAATAACTTTTTTGTTTGAAGGGGAAAAAGTTCCGCGCCTTCCCTAACCTCAAGCTTGAATCCGCCCGTTGGGTTTTTCCCCGCCTTTTGGAGGCTCGTGCCGAGTTGCACCTTTACCCCTGCATTGGTCGCCGCCTCGCGCAGACAGTCTGCGATGGTCAACGATGAATCGGTGGCGGGGAACATGCGGTTATCGGCTTCGGTCTTTAATTTCACGCCGCGATTTTCAAACCACTTGATCGTATCCGCAGGTTGAAAACGGGTAAATGCTCCGCGCAAAGCCAGGCCGCCGCGCGGATAAAAACCGACGAGTTGCGCGGGGTCAAAGCAGGCGTGGGTCACATTGCACCGCCCGCCGCCAGAGATTAACACCTTGCCGAGTGTCTGGCTTGATTTTTCAATAATTAACACGCGCAGTTTTGAGTTTGATTCTGCGCAACGAATCGCCGCGAAGAACCCCGCAGGTCCTCCGCCGACAACAATTACATCCCAATTTGACTGAGTTTGTTTTGACATAATGAAGTCATTATACAGGCGGAAAGCATTTATTTGGAAACTGGTCACTTCCCATTATGTCACACCTGCACTGGCGTGCGGCGCAAGTGTTGCGAGGAGGCACCTATTATTTCCGACGAAGCAATCCCTTGTTATCAGGAGACTGCTTCGGCAAAGAGCAGGGGCGCCTCGCAGCGACGTCAGAATTAAAACACGCAGGCCGAACTATAAAGTTCGGCCCACTTGCGCCCTGAAATGATTTGCTAAAAATAGTTACTTCATGGCTGATACGACGCGCGCAATGACTGCATCCAGCAGCGCCGCATCCACTTGACCATCCAATTTTGCCAGCACCATCGTCTTGACCTTCTGGATGATTTCCGCGTCTGAGACGGTTGCGCGTGGAAAAGCCGCCACCAGGTTGACAGACTGGCTGTAGGTTGCCTTGGGCGGCGCGGATATTTCTGCCCGTTTGAGTTTGATGCCGTGCCGCATGGCGCGCTCTACCGCAAGGTCGGTCAGCACGATGTTGTCGGTTACGTCAAAACTTGTGACGCCCTGTGTTTTCATGTCGTCAATGTCGCGCTCGGTGATAAATGTCTTTGGCATAATGCCTCTTTTTTAATAATCGCTGATGGAGTCCAACGACTCCAGTCGTTCGCGATGCGTGTCAAAAGTCAGGAGACTTTCGACTCCGCAGTTCTTAGCCCTTTTCGGGACGGCCTTCAATTTCTTCCAAAACTTTCACGGCGGCGTTGCGCGCGGTTAGCACTTCGGCTTCTGAACCTGAGAGCCACATGCGGCCAAAACGTCCAACGGATGAGATGTGCAAAATCTTGATGTTCGCGCCCTTTTCGGCTTCATTGACAGCGTAGTTGATGTACGCGGCTGGGGCACATTCCAGCACCAGCATGGTTTCGCCAGGCACAAGCATTGATCCGCGACGGAAGCGGTTTAACAACTGCGATTGATACGGATCAATATTGGTGATGATCTGCACCGAAGCGATGAACGGTTTGACGCGGTCTTCAACTTTGAGTCCGAGCCTGTCCAGCACGATTCGTCCCGCTTCCAATACTTCTGCTTGTGAGCGCGAGTGGACTTCGAACATGCCAAATTCGCGTTCGACGATCTGCGCGCCCGGCTTGGCTTCGGTGGATTTGACCGCAATATCCACCAGGCGGAATACTTCATTGCCCGGCGCAACTTCCACGTATAAAGACGCCATGCCTTCAGTGGGGAGATCGCCTTGTGTGATGGTCCCGACGAAAGCCGCATACTGCGGTTGCATACGGTCGAGGTAGGAATAACAGCGTAACGAAAATTGATTTTTCTCTGCCATAGTTAAACTCCAGTTATTGATTATGCATTGCAATGCCGAGCGGGGTAACAAACAGCGGGTTGCCGGGCAAAATTGTTTCGATGCCGGTCATCTCTTGCACAACCCGATCCATTCCCGGGTAGGCGCATGTTCCGCCCACCAGGTATAACTTGTCCACTTGATAGCCTTCAATGTGGCGGCTGACAATTGACGCCACTTTTTCCATCACAGGGCGGATGACGGGGAACAGGCGAGTCTGCTCTTTGGGATTTGTCTTGAGCGCCTCTGCCTCCTCGAAGGTTGTTCCCGTTGAACCGGCAATGACCAGCGAGAAGTGAGTTCCGCCGGTCGCTTCGTCGGCAGTGTAGACTACCTTGCCGTCTTTGAAAATGGCAATGCCCGTCGTCCCGCCGCCGACATCCACAATTGCGCCGTCTTTGACCTGCAAGACGTTATTCGCGGCAGTCGGCTCGTCGATCAGTCCTGTGCATTCGAGACCCGCGCCGTACAAAACATTCGCCGTAGCGCGGACTTCTGCCTGCGGCACGCCCGGCGGATAGGATGAAGCCGCCGAGGTTAGTTCGAAGCCGAGTTTTTGTTCAACCCGCGCTTTCATCTTGCGTAACAGATCCACCGCGCCGACAAAATCCACAACCAGTCCGTCACGTGTGACTTGGGCAAATTGATATTCGCCTGCAATTGGTTGGTAGTTTTCGTCCAACACGGTCAGCACCGTGTACGCCGTACCCAAATCCACGCCGACGTGCAGCGTGCCACGATATATTCCGTTTGCAGATAGCAAGTCAGGGTCAGGGCGCCAGTCATTTGCGCCTGCCATGATTGCATCGGTACGGGTGAGAAGATCAGAAAGATTTGGGTTCATAATATTGTCTTATGTCACTGCGAGCGTTTTTTGCGAAGCAGTCTCCTCCTGCAAGAAGGGAGGTTGCTTCGGCAGAAATGCGCTGCCTCGCAACGACATGTCCATTACAATTTTCCTGCTTTGAAATACAACTCCAAAACATACACCGCAGACGAAAAGCGATTCAGCGCGTGGGACAAATTGCCAGTTTGTCCCA
>JAIFKY010000227.1 GCA_020049345.1 Anaerolinea sp. | reverse complement strand
TTGATGTAATTTATTGTCCTGTTTGCAGGCGTTCTGCCAGCCACATTTTGATGATGGATTGGCGCGTCACGCCGAGCCGTTTGGCTTCGCGGTCAAGGGCGGCAAGCATCCAAACGGGAACATCCATGTTGATGCGCTTCTGCTCTTCGGCGGGGCGGCGGGTCTTGGACAGGTCAAGATGCCCGATCACGCTTTCGCCGTTATCGAAATCTTTATCGAAACTAGAGGCTTTCGTTTTCATATAATTCAATCTCCTCGTCCCTTGAACGCCGCACGGATATTATCCGAATTTTCTCATTGCGATATGTAATGATTGCCGACCAATGCTTGCCGCCTATTTTTCCAATCGCCAGAAAACGCGGTTCGTCCAAATTTTTGGCGGGGATTTCGAGAAAGAAATCGTCATTCCATAACGCTTGCGCCTCATCGAAATCTATACCATGCTTGGCGCGGTTCAAGTTGCTTTTGTGCAGGTCGTATTCAAAGGGCATGTTATAAATTATACCAACTTTGACAGGAAAGCCGCCAACTTTACTGACCCTCCGTAAAGACCTAACAGGTTTCCACAGAAGTCTGGTCAACCAAGTAAGTTTTAATTCACTGGGTTTTGATTGACTCAGGTCCTGGATATGCACGAAGCGCTATCCTTCTGATCGCCAGCATCGTCAGGTCATCTCCCAGCGGAACGGTCTCGATAAACTCATTCAAGCGGTGCTCCACCAAAACAAGGACTTCCTCGGCGGTATGTTTTTGAACGGAAGCAAGCGCATCCAACAAACGCTCATCGCCGAATAAAGTCCCTTCAGGTGAAAAAGCCTCGGTCAGACCATCGGTATAAAGCAACAGCATATCTCCCACCGCAAGCGAGATCGTGCGCTCCTGCATCTTCGGTTGCTCAACCACGCCCAACGCAATGGCAGTGCGCGTCAGTTTTTCAATTATGCCGCCACCCTGCACCCAAAACGGCGGGTTATGCCCCGCATTCACAAACGTAAAGTCACCGTTTGCGGGGTCCAGCACGCCGTAAACCGCTGTCACAAACATGCCCTGACGCGTATCGGGCAACAACTGATCATTCACACAACGCAAAACATCAACAGGGGAATGTTGTTCGATCACTGCCGCCCGCACCAGAGTACGCGTGAGCGCCATAAATAACGCGGCGGGCATACCCTTATCTGCCACATCGGCAATGAAAATTCCAAGTTTGTTGTTCGGCAATTCGATCACATCATAAAAATCACCGCCCACCTGCCGCGCCGTGCGCCAACGCGCCGCAAACTGCCAGGCATCGCGGGTCGGCAAAAACTGCGGAATAAACGTCTGCTGAATTTGGCGCGCCAGTTGAACTTCAGTTTCGAGGCGCTCGCGCACCACCATCTCTTGTTGCAACAGATCATTTTGAATGGCAAGCGCGGCTTGCTGCGCGATGCCATTAATAATTTCAATGCGGCGCGCGCGAAAACGACGCCCGTTCTCAGCCTCTTCGATAAGCATCACGCCGAACAGATCATTTTTGATCGAGATGGGGATGGCCATCAGCAGGCGATCCGCGTTGATCACATCGGCTTCGGGTTGAATCTCCAGCCAGGACATGGGTTCAGCCTTGGGTTGGATCGAAACCGCCTGCATACGATTCTGCTCGGATGCCGAATCAAGCAGGGGGAAGCCGCCGCGTTTGAATTCCTTTTCGGTTAGCGCAAGTTCATCATCCTCCCGTTCTGCGAAACCATACGCATGTGAAGTGGTGAACATTCCGCGCTCGGCATCCCAGCGATATAACACCACCCGCTGTACGCCAACGAGGATCGGCATAATGCGTGTGATGGAAGCCAGAATTTCATCAAGGTCATTCAAACTGACCACTGCCTGCGCCACCTGCAACAATGCGGCTGATGCGTATGCCTGTTCCTGCGCAGCATCATATAAACGCGCGTTCTCAATTGCCACCGAGGCGTAACTAGCCAGCGTGGTGGTGATGGCTTGCGCCTCGTGACCATAACGTCCCGATGTATGGTGCGCTAAAGTCAGCACGCCCAGCGGACGATTGCCCACGCGCAATGGCGCGGCTATGGATGAATAATTATTTTTATAGCCGGCCGTCAAGCCAGAAGGCCAGATCGGCTCTTCGGGGCGGCGGATGAGGGGAACATCTGACATCAAGGCTTCAGCCATGGCATACGCCGCATCTGGATTGGCGATGCACACACTTTCAAGTTGATTTGCGTCCACGCCATGCACAGCGGAAAGGCATAATTCATCATCCTGCAAAAGCCAGATGGCAGAAATATCAATCGGCAGGTTGCGATCCAATTCTGAGAGAATCATTTCGAGCACTTCATCCACGCCGACATTATCCGAGACCAGACCCGCCACATCACGCAGACTGTCTGATACCTGCCTGCGCCATTGTTCTGAGCGGTATAAATCTGCATTACGAATAGCGGCAGCCATGGTATCAGCCACGGCTTCAAACGTCATTTGATCATCTTCGGTAAATGCGTTGATTTTGTCAGACTGAATATCGAGCAAGCCGACCACTTTATCTTCAAAGATCAGGGGCACGCATAATTCAGAGCGCGTGTTCTTTGGAGGCAGCGGCGAGGGAATGTAGCGATCATCTGCCGTGACATCATTAACCAGGATTGTTTTTCCCAGCCGCGCCGCCCAGACCATCAGCCCTTTGGAATTATCCAATGAAATGGAGTAACCTTCCAATTTTTTACTGCGTTTGCCGCTGCCCGCTTCATACGCGATGATTCTTCGGTTGGGGTGAACGGTAAACAATGAAACATGCGAATACCCAAATTTTTCATGAATGAGGTATGCCGCATTTTGCATAATCGTCGAAAGGTTAAGCGTGGAGGAAACGCTCTTGCTCACTTCTGAAACCAGCACAAATTGATCGGCATGGCGGCGCAATCCGCTGTACAGGCGGGCGCCTTCCACTGCCTGGGCAATGTTGTCAGCCAACGCGTTGAGAACCAGCAGATCGTTTGGGTGGAAGGCGTGGGGTTGGTTGCTTTGCACATCCAGCACGCCCAGCGCGCGGTCTTCAATTTTGAGCGGAATGACCACTTCAGATTTTGTCTCAGGCAGGCTATCAATGAAACGATAGCGGGCATCTGCGCGAACATCGTCGCAGACAATCTGCTGTCCATATAGGGCGGCTTCGCCGATCAGCCCCTGTCCGAATTCCACTTCAAGCGCAATGGAAGCCTTTCTTTTGCCTTTGCGCGGCGCAACGGCGCTGGAACGAAAATGGAGCAGGGTGGAATCTGCTTCCAATGTAAAAATGGCAACATAATAATAATTGAAGGTGATTTGAATCAGTTTGGCGACTCGTTTGGATAATTCATCCAGATCGAGAACGTTGGAGATTTGCGCGCTGACTTCGCGCACAAGGTTGATCTGCCGCAGGCGGAATTGTTCCACTTCGGCGCGATGCGAGGCAAACAGGCTGACGGCTACAATTTGCCCAATGCCTTGCAACAGGTTTAATTCTTCGGTCAAAAAAGCGGGTCCAGCGGATCGTGTGATTTGGATCGCTCCCAGCGTAACCCCATGATCATTGAGCGGGATCGCAGCCAGGGCTGGGTTTGAGGCGTTTTTTTTTCTCCCCTTTTGTATGAAAATTTTTCCTTCGTTAATGGCGAGCTTCATTCCCGTCAATGGCGGTTGCTGTGGAAAAATGTTCCCGTCTTCCCAATCAGGCAGGCGGAATAAGTTTTCATTCAGCCAAACATCCACTGCGCCATCTATCAGACGGCTGGTCATGGCAACAATGCGGTCACGCTGCGCGCCAAGAGAATCTTCGTTGCGAAGTTGTTCTCCGAGGCTGGCGAGTTGACGCCAGTCCCATACTTCAGGGCGTTCAGTGTGCGGCGCATCGGTCATGTGCTTCACCCCCTGCGCTTGATCATGGTTAATAAATTGCCCTTTGTTGGGCTGGCTTCATAGCGGACTTCATCCATGAGTTTCCGCATCAGGTATAAACCAAGTCCGCCGATCTGACGCTCGGACAGGTCTGCTTTTAGGTTGGGTTGTTTGACATTGGATGGGTTAAAAGGTCTGCCAGTGTCACGCATGGTGATGGTCAGGGTGTCGCCGCGCATGTCGCAGGTGATGTCGAGGGTTGCATTGGAAATGCCTTCGTAGGCATGTTCGATAATATTGGATGCGGCTTCGTCAGCGGCAAGTTGAAGGGAGTAAATTTCCTTTTCATTAAATCCACCCGCGCGGGCAATTTGGGCAACAAGTTCGCGAATTTCGTCCAGAAATTCGAACCTGGCAGGAAAGGTCATGTTTGGCATAAGTAAAATTGAAAACCGCCTCTATTCAATAATACGAAGAGGCGGTATTTTAATTTCTAATTTATACGTTTTTTAG
The DNA here is from genome assembly GCA_020049345.1 of Anaerolinea sp. Lineage (GTDB taxonomy): Bacteria > Chloroflexota > Anaerolineae > Anaerolineales > Villigracilaceae > Villigracilis. The sequence continues at coordinate 740 of JAIFKY010000227.1, read as the reverse complement.
AAACTGCCAACGGCTGTAACAGTATCATCAAAAGTCTTGAAGAGTTCTGTAAAGCCTGCCAGTTCCAATGCTTCTCGAATGCGTTCTGGCACGGTTATCAGCACTAATTCGCCGCGATTGTATCGTTTGCAATTTCTTTGGGAGGCAAGCAAGGCGCGAAAACCTGCGCTGGACATATATTCGAGTTCGCTCATATCAACGGCAATTTTGAAGTGACCAGATTCATTCGCTTTTTCAAGCGCTTTGGAAAAAACAGGAGCGGTTGAACTGTCCACCCGACCACTTACTTTGATCAAGTCGCAATGCTTTAATTCCTGAGTTGTAATTTCCATGTGTATGCCTCCGTGGGTAAAAACAAATTATATAATATTGAATTTGAAAATTATAACACGTTGGCTTCCATGCAGTCCCTGCTTTCAAATGAGGTCATACGGCTTTCTCAGTGATTTCTGTGTGCCCGTGTTAGAGAGTATTTCTTAAAGGCTTTTTACCACTGAGATCACGAAGATCACTGAGAAAAAAACTATTAAAAATCTCTGTGACCTCTGACAAACTTGGTTTTCGTGGGGCAGATTGTTAATCCGCCCGCCAGATGTTGAATTCATTCCCCTATTTTGTAGCGCGGGATGGCATCCCGCGCTACAAAATAGGCAAAGCCAAAATTGGCAAAGGCGTTGTCAGGATAATAAAAAAATGCGGCAACAACTTCGATATAATCGAAAGATTATGCAAAAACATCA
>JAIFKY010000302.1 GCA_020049345.1 Anaerolinea sp. | reverse complement strand
TGGCTGAATGGGCTCGCCTGCTAAGTGAGTGCTGGGTTAAACCAGTCGCGGGTTCGAATCCCGCCCTCCCCGCTGTTACACGCTCGCAGTCCTTGTGACTGTGAAGCCACTGTAGGTTGAAACGCAAAAGTAGGCTGAGCGGCCACGAATGCGCTTTCACGCAAAAGGCTGTTGCAACTAGTGATTGCAGCAGCCTTTTGCGTTTAAGTTGTGAAAGACTTTCCCAATCAAGAAGATGGGATTTACTTTCCTGTACAAATTTTATTATACTACGCGCTTCTATAGTGTGCAAGGCTTCTTTTATGTCATCTGTACGTTTCTTTTCTGCGGTGAAGGAAGCGTAGTCAATTTCACCAAGTAGAAATAAATCCCTTGAGCGATTGAGCCGCTCTTCCTGAATTTTGGCAACGGACTCATTTTGAATATCCACTTCCAAATTTATGTTTTCAAATATGCCGTTAATCCAATCCATGAACTGCTTTTCAAATTCTTCGGCGTAAATTGTTTTTTGGGGGCAATGACAGGATTTATCTCTTTGGTTTCCATCCACATAATAACGCCTGTAGCCATTGGAGACGCCTCTCATGGAACCGCCGCAATATCCACAGCGCAGAATACCTGTAAGCATGTAAACCCGCACAGGGCGATTATTACGGCTGAAACAATTCTTGTATCGTGTTTCCCGTATTTCCTTTGCCTTTTCAAATGTCTCAAGGCTTATGATCGCATCATGGGCGGCTTCAAAAATCTCGGATGGATTTTTTCTCTTTCGATGTTTCCCGTCCTTGTCTACCCCCTGATAGGTTAATTTCCCAGCATAAGCCATTCGGCCCAACAGATCTCGTACCGTATCACGATTGAAGGAATGGGGCGCGGACCTGCCAGGCAATCCTTTTTGGCGAGCAGGCACACTTTGATTGTTGGAAAGTTGAACTTCAAACTGATTCAAGTTGTCAGCAATGGTGCGGAAGCTATAGTTCTCGGATGTATACCAATCGAAAGCCTGGGCAACAACTTTGCTTTCCACTGGATGAAGAACAAGCGCCTTTCCGTTTCTCTTATCAGGCTGTCCAAATTCTGGGCAATATCCCTGCCCATTTGGGTCTGTGCATTTGGAGCATAATCCGTTGCAATAACCAAATGGTGTCCCTCCCAACCACAGCCCCTGTCGGGCGCGCTGCAACTTTCCCTTGCGAACTTCCTGCCGAAGATTATCAAGATATATTTCTGCAAGCGTGCCGAGTACGGATAGCATTAATTTTCCCCAGGGACTTGTAAAGTCGATTCGCTCTTGTACTGAGACAAACGAGACTCCATAGCTATTTAACACGTCAAGGGTTGTCAGCAATCCGCCCAGATGACGGTAGAAGCGATCTACCTTGTCTACAATCACAACGTCAAACTTTTTCAACTTCGCATCAGCCAGCAGATTCTCAAACGCTGGGCGATGACTTCCCTTTTTGGCTGAGATGCCCGCATCCTGGTAAATGTTGATCAATTTCCAGCCCTGCTCCCTTGCATATTTTGTTATGCTGTTTTCCTGTGCGTCCAGGCTAAAGCCATCAACCTGTTCACGCATGGAAACACGGCGATACCCTGCCGCCCTTAGAAATCCCGAACCTGTTGCTTCCTGCATTTCAAATCTCCTTTTGTTTCATAAGTTATAATTATTAAAATATTTTATCCCATTGAATGATGGAGTTAGTATGATCGAGCAGCAACCACTTGCCAAGAGATTAAAAAGCGCATATAAGAAAGCGTATAAACCGCAGCCGTTGATTGAACGGATCCACCAATTGCTCGAAGAAAAAAATGAAAACTATCGGGAGGCAAGCCTGCGCGCTGGGCTGGATAATGCTTCCATCCAGCGGATTCTTTCCGGGCAGCGCCCAAGCCTGACGAGCTGCGTTTATCTGGCAAATCACTTTGAAGTAAATCCCAACGAATTTCTTGAATTGGCATTGTGGCCAAGGCTGCAAGTATTCGATGTTTCTTTCGACACGCCAGGAAAACTTCCAATCGAATCTGTGGATGTCGCCATGAAAATCGCCAAAATATCTGATCCAAAAACCCGCAGAAAAGTTGCAGATGCCATTATGGTTTTGCTCGAAAAATATTTCGACACATAACTCATCTTTCAATTATTCGCAATCGGTATGTAGATTAAGTATGGTGTCAAAGGGGGCATGCGCTCTGACTTCACGAATCTGGCCGTTTCCATCAAAATAAATGCGCTCAAATATAACGCGCAATAAAATATGTTTTCCTTCTTGTGACAACATTTGCCATAGCTTGGGGAAATCTTTTATGACCGGGATAATATGATGCAGGTCAGGATTTGAGCTGGGCTTTAAATTAGTCAGTTCTGTTGATATTTGCATTTTCTTTGCAGTATATTCAGCAGAGTCTATATCTCCTTCAGAATACATATCCCTGAACTTTTTGAACTCAGTACTGAGGTTGTAATTCTTTCTTTTGTACTCACTCAGTCCCTCATCGGAAACCATATAAGCCAGAATTCTCTCATACCACTCCTGTGGGATTTCCAGATTCAAGACTAGGTCTTCAACTTGTTTCTCCAATAACGCCGCTTGAAGAATGGGCTTGGGATGTAGCTCTCGTAAATTTGGAGCATATTCATCATGGCTGGAAATAAGATCGAATTGTGTGAGATTTAATTTTGACTGCTTGTCTTTTTTGCGTCCATGCAAACTGGCACATCGGTAAATGGCTTTGCCCGAGCCGTTGGTGGAGCCGCGCAGCGAGACTGTTTTATCTGGCTTTGTATAAGGCAGGCACTCCCAACATTGGGCGATGCCCCGCAGCAGGTACGTGCGGTTAGGCTTTTCTGAATTTGTGGGGACTTTCTTCTTTGAAATTCGTATGGTTTGGTTTTTCTCCCAAAGTTCGTATGGATACAACGCCTCATGTTTGCCCGCGTAGGTTTTTTCGGGAATACGTCGGTTCTTGACGGTTATCTTGTACTTTTTTGGATTCTCGATGTCGTCCTGTAAATTCAATTTAGCTGTTGGATAATGCGCCACGACCCCAACAGGAAATGGGCTTCGGACAATGCCTATTATGCTTTCAGAAGTAAATTTACCAGGCTCCTTATATCCTGCGATTCCTTTGGTTCTAAATTTAACGTTTACTTCATCAACTAAAAAGAGATTATCGTTTAGATGCCTTGCGATTTCTCTGGAACTATAGCCAGCCTCATACATACTTACGATTAACACAACCGCATGCTTTTCAATGGGATGTGGAACCTGGACACGTCCATTTTCACTTTCTACACGATTGTGACCACCATATAACGGGCAATAGTCAAATCCGTTCGGGTCTTTGCAATTAGAACAAACTCCATTGCAATAACCCAGTCTATAAGCCCCATGATGTCGTCCTTTTTCTTTCAGATTTTCGGCAGTTGCCCGCGCGCGCTCAGAGGTCAAGTGGATGGGCCATTCTGCCATGATCGAATACATGAAAAGCATAAAACGACCCTGAAAGTCATTAGTGTTGATGTTTTCATGAACTGACAAAATAGAAACCCCATACTCGCCAAGTTTTTCATAGAATTTCAACATACTGAGTCCGTTGCGGTAATTTCGGTCAATGTACTGGACAAGCACATAGTCAATTTCACGATTCCGTGCCATCATTAAGATTTCCTGCAGTCCGGGTCTGTCAGAATTTTTGCCTGACCGATCCAGGTCGGTAATCACTTTTTGAACCTCGAAATTATTTCTTACAGCAAGACCGCGACAGTCCTTCTCTTGTATCTCAGGAGAGTAATACGAAATGCCTGAAATTACACGCGACTTGCGCACATAGATAACAGCGCGATTTGTTTCAGGCTCAGGATTGTCTTTTGCGATTTTTGTGAGGTATTGGATAACCTGGTCGGCCGTAATATTTTTAGGCTTTGAAAAGTTGAATTCGTCGCTCATTATTTCACCTTATCTTTTTTAGACGTTGCAGGGGCTACAATCGGCTTTACGACCTTGTCGAGAGAAACTTGTTTTTCGGATTTCTCCTCCATAAATATGAGACGCAATTGCAACCCCAACTCTCTAGCGAATTCTTCGGTCTTCAAATCAATTGAAAGGTTTTGTTTGTTTTCCATTTTTCCTCTTTGTATATGTGCGATGTTTTATTTGGTTGAGTTGTCAAATATCACTGACATGTCGTTTGGTCGGTATGATAAATAGCAGGTGCATAGATGCACGCTATATATTATTTGTAAGGTCTAAAGGCATCTTTCTGCATAAGAGCGCTGCTTGTTGGATTCACCGTTGTTTCTTTTTTACTTGACATATCTCCTTATCAATTTAAAAAAAATAACAAAAAAAGCCCCTTTCCTTTCGGAAAGAGGCTAATCGGCGGAATCATCCCAAAGGAAACTCACACTTCAGGCAACAAAGATTTTATATGCTTAACTTATTTTTGTCAACCAGCTTGTGAAATGGAATAACTTTATGTTATCAAGTTACACATCTCTTTCTTGAATTTATCCATTTGCTGTAATTGAAAATTCGAGACGTTAGAAAAATGTGCTTAAACAAGTTCGTAAAGCGCACTATGAAACCGAGGTAGATTCAAATTGCGCTCAAATCGAAAAACTGAACCAGCAGGAAAAAGATGAACATGAGGATTTATCATGGTTAATTGGCTTCCCAAAATAATCTTTTGAGACTGCTTCAATAAGGTGGTTTGAACATTTTTGGAAAGTTCGTCCGTGACGATAAAAATTTATCTGGCAATGCAAAGTGATAATAGCGATACGCTCTCTGGTTGCAGGGAATTTGCTCTCAACCTTATGGTTCTCCCGCACATTCCGTGATCACTAATCTTGGACAGCTGGAGGGATCGAGAAATCTTGAAACTGCGTTGAAAAGACACCCTTGTTTATATCTGTGCGGCGATATTTTGACGGCAATGCTGGATATCCAACGATCAAACCGAGCTATTTAACTACGATTCACGGAATGTGCGGGAGAACCTTATCTTTGAGATACTACAACAAGGAAAAATCACTGGTGAAGCCATCCTTGTTTTATGTCACTATTACCGCGTACAACTTACATTATACGTAGTGATAGTGTACAATCGGGGCTGACAGTACCGTACTGATTTACAAAATC
>JAIFKY010000171.1 GCA_020049345.1 Anaerolinea sp. | reverse complement strand
AGCGATGAGTTTTGGATGAAGAAGTAAAATGAGTAACAAGTAACAAGTAAAAAGGTGAACGCAAAACTGCGCTCACCTTTTTGATTCCGCCAATTACCAATTACCGCTTCCTACCCCATTCTGCCTGTGATATACGCTTCGGTCAATTCCTCTTTGGGTCTTGTGAACATCTCGGTTGTGGGCGCAAATTCCACCAATTCGCCGAGCCAGAATAAACCCGTGGAATCTGAAACACGCGCGGCTTGCTGCATGTTGTGCGTGACAATGACGATGGTGTAATCTTGTTTAAGTTCTGCGATCAATTCTTCCACGCGCAAGGTGGCAATTGGGTCAAGCGCCGAAGTAGACTCATCCATCAAAATGACCTCAGGCTTTACCGCCACCACGCGCGCGATGCATAATCTTTGTTGCTGACCCAAAGACAACCCCATTGCGTCAGATTTCAGGTCGTTTTTCACTTCGTCCCACAATGCGGCGCGTTCCAGACTGCTTTGCACAACATCGTCAAGGCTTACATCCAATCCCATCACACGCGGACCGAATGCCACGTTGTCGTAAATGGACTGTGGAAATGGATTCGGCTTCTGGAAGACCATGCCCACCCGCTGGCGCAAATTGACTTCGTCCATTTTGGGGTCGTAAATATCTTCGCCTTTGAGCAGAATTTTCCCCTCGACGCGCGTTCCGTGGATTGTGTCATTCATGCGATTCAGACAGCGCAGGAATGTGGACTTGCCGCAGCCTGACGGACCGATCAACGCGGTCACTTTTTGCGGCTCAATTTCGAGATTGATATTTGACAATGCTTTTGATTTTCCGTAATAAAAATCAAGTTGTTGGACAGAGAATGCAGATTGGTCTGTGGTCATGGGGCGATTGTATCAAAAAATAAGGATGAGGACATGAGGCGTGGCAAATGCTTATTGAAACAGAATCAGCTTTCGGCGAGTTTGGTCCGAATTTTCATCTGGACAATTCTTTCGGCTATAATTCGCCCCGATGAAACACGTCCACAACTTCTTACTTCTCACTTCTTTCCTTTTTGTCTTTTCCCTTCTTGCATCCTGCGGTTCATCGGGGAATTCATCGGCTTCTGTTTCTCCTGAAAACTATATTGAAAATAAAGGATCAGATACCATTGTTAACCTTGCGTTGGCGTGGGCGGAGAAATATCGAAGCGACTATCCAAATGTCCGAATTTCGGTTACGGGCGGCGGGTCGGGCACGGGGATCGCTGCGCTGGTCAACGGTACGGTGGATATTGCCAACGCATCCCGTAAGATCAAAGATGAAGAGACTGACGAGGCAAAGACCAATGGCGTTGAACCTGTTGAGCATATCATTGCGCGTGATGCCATTGCGGTGATCGTCAACCCGAACAACCCTGTCAGCGAATTAACACTGCAACAAATTTCAGATATTTACAGCGGAAAATATACGAACTGGCAGGAAGTGGGCGGAGAAGATCGTCCCATTGTGCGTCTGTCACGCGAAACCAATTCAGGCACGCACGTTTATTTTTTGGAAACCGTTTTGCGCCTGGGAAGCAAGGAAGATAAAACTTTATTTTCAATGGATACATTATTGCTTCCATCATCCGAGGGAATTATTTCGGAAGTGCGCGACAACCCAAATGCAATCGGCTACGACGGGCTTGGCTATGTGCCGGATGATCTAAAGACAATTGCCATCGCAAAAGAGGCTGGCGGCGCATATGTCCTGCCGTCAATTGAAACCGTGAACGATAAAACCTACGCCATTGCGCGCGATCTCTATATGTACACCAACGGCGAACCCACCGGCATCATCAAGGAATATCTTGATTGGATCCTTTCTGACGAGGCGCAGTTGATCGTCGCTGAGTTGGGTTTTGTGCCTGTACTAAAATAATGTCATTGCGAGGAGGGCGTTCTTCCCGACGAAGCAATCTCCTGTTGTGAGGGAGGTTGTTTCGGGCAAAAAACAAGAGCGCCCTCGCAACGACATGTGGAGACTTATGGAAAAATCTTTATCGTGGCGTGAATTTATTATCACCAGATTGATTCAAACTTCTGGTTATTCCGCCATCCTATTTGTTGCGCTTATCTTTTTCTTTCTTCTGCGCGAAGGCTTGCCTGCGCTGGGCGAAGTGGATATGTTCTCACTTCTTAATATCCGCTGGTATCCCATCGAAAACCATTTTGGCATCCTGCCGCTCATCACCGGCTCGCTGATCGTGACTCTCGGCGCGGCGCTGATTGCTGTTCCATTTGGAATTGGCACCGCCGTTTACATTTCCGAGATTGCGCCGCGTTGGATGCGTGAAATTCTCAAGCCGTTCGTGGAATTGCTCGGCGGACTTCCCTCTGTTGTGTTGGGATTTCTTGGGATTCTCGTCCTCGCCCCATTTCTGCGCGTCTTTCTCAACCTGCCAACGGGTCTGACAGCCCTGGCAGGATCATTGCTCCTGGGCGGAATCGCAGTGCCAACAGTCGTCTCGGTCGCCGAGGATGCGCTGGACTCTGTTCCGCGTGCCTACCGCGAAGGGGCTTGGGCATTGGGCGCAACCAAATGGCAAACCATCTGGCGCGTGACATTGCCCGCCGCGAAGTCTGGCGTACTCACAGCCGTCATGCTCGGCGTGGGGCGCGCCATCGGTGAGACGATGACCGTGATGATGGTGACAGGCAACGCGCCGGTGCTTGCCGTAAAACTTGGCAGCCTCTTTTCTCCCGTCCGCACCATGACCGCCACCATCGCCGCCGAAATGGGCGAAGTTGCAAACGGCAGTACGCATTATCATGTCCTATTCTTTATCGGCATGGTTTTGTTCATCATCTCGCTGGTCGTAAATGTCATCGCTTCGTCGGTTGTTTTCCGCGCCAAGAAACGCGCCGAGAGGATCTTGTCATGATGACCAAATTCCTCTCCCGAAACCGTCACACCGTCCAACGACTTGGATTTATCGCCATCACATTAATGGCGATTTTTACCGTCCTGCCAATTGTCGGCACGATTGTCTTTATTCTTGTCAAAGGCGGCTCTGCCATTTCATGGGAATTCCTTTCAGGTTTTCCGAGTGAGGGAATGCGCGCGGGCGGAATTTTGCCCGCCATTATCGGCACGCTGTATTTGACTCTTGGCACGGCGTTTTTCTCGGTTCCATTGGGAATTGCCGCCGCCATTTATCTTGCAGAATACGCCAAAGACAATCGGTTGACTCGTCTTATTCGCCTTGCGATTATCAACCTCGCGGGAATCCCCTCGGTTGTGTATGGCTTGTTTGGCTTGGGGTTATTCGTGCTGTTTCTGCAATTCGGCACATCCATCCTAGCCGCGTCGCTGACCCTTTCGATCATGACTTTGCCCGTCATCATCAGCACATCTGAAGAAGCATTGCGCGCCGTGCCGCAAGCCTTCCGCACGGTGAGTATTTCCCTCGGCGCAACTCGCTGGCAGACCATCAGCCGTATTATTTTGAAAGAGGCGTTGCCAGGAATTTTAACGGGCGTCATCCTCGGCTTGGAACGCGCCGCAGGTGAAACCGCTCCCATTCTTTTCACGGGTGCGGCATTCTTCCTGCCGCGTCTTCCTCATTCCCCTTTTGATGCGACCATGGCTTTGCCCTATCATCTGTTTGTAATTTCCACCCAGGTACCCGAAATGCCAATCCAAATCCAATACGGCACGGCGTTGGTCCTGCTGGTGTTTGTATTAACCATGAACGTTATCGCGACGGTGATTCGTTCAAGGGCGAGGGCAAGAAGGCAGTGGTGAGCGTGGACGATAGATAATGGACAATTGACCATGCCTTATAAATTTGAACAGTTGGATGTTTGGAAACTTTCGTTGGAATATATAGATTCAATCTATGAATTGGCGGGGAGACTTCCGAAGAACGAAGAATATAATTTGAAATCGCAAATTGTTCGGGCGGCAACTTCCATTTCTTTAAATATTGCTGAAGGCTCAACAGGACAATCAAACGCAGAACAGGCGCGATTCCTGGGAATGGCAATCCGTTCTTTGATAGAAACCGTTGCCTGTCATCATCTTGTTCAAAGACGGAACTACATTCAAGACGAAAGCCTTTTGAAGAAAGTGTATGAAGACTCTCAAATACTTGCAAGAAAATTACAGGCTTTTTGGAAATCTTTATCTAATCCGCAATATCAAATTCGGGAACATTCCCCCGCTTATGGAGAAGATGACTTGATCTAGGCAGGATTTCATCGTCTATCGTCAATGGTCTATGGTTGTCTGACAAAACAATGAACAAAATCCTCATCGAAAACCTTTCCCTTCAATATTCCGATGGCACCGAATCCCTGCGTGATGTCAGCATGGAAATCCGCCAGAACGCTGTGACCGTTTTGTTTGGACCAGCGGGCGGCGGAAAATCCACTTTGCTGCGCTGTCTGAATCGCCTCAATGACCTAACCGAGATCAAAGCCAGTAAGGGACGCATCCTGATCGACGGCGAGAATATTCTCGACCCGAAGACAGATGTCATTGCGCTGCGGCGCAAGGTCGGCATGGTCTTCGCGCGACCCGTTCCGTTGCCCATGAGCATTCGCGAGAATATAACCTACGCTCTGGAACTCGCAGGCGAGAAACGAAAATCAAAACTGGATGAAGCCGTGGAGCGCAGTCTGAAACTCGCCGCGATTTGGGATGAAGTGAAAGAGCGTTTGAACGATCCCGCCATCGCGCTTTCAGGTGGACAACAGCAGCGCGTCTGCCTTGCGCGTGTGATCGCTTTACAGCCGCAGATCATTCTGCTGGATGAACCCACCTCAGGACTTGACCCGATCTCAACCGGCAAAGTGGAATCCGCCTTGCAGGAGTTGAAGAAGGAATACACGGTCATTCTTGTGCCACATTCCGTTCAACAAGCCGCGCGCACTGCCGATTTTGCTGCGTTCTTTTTGACAGGTGAATTAATCGAATATTCCGAAGGCAAACAAATCTTCACCATGCCGAAGCAGAAAAAGACGGAAGATTACATCATGGGTAGGTTTGGATAAAAAAAGACGCAGTTCAGAAAATAAAATGTAGCGTGTTCCGTTTTGAGAATTTACGGAACACGCTACATTTTATATACTTGCAAAACTTAAACTAAAACGACTATTTCACTGCAACCAATTCCACATCAAAAATGAGCGT
>JAIFKY010000031.1 GCA_020049345.1 Anaerolinea sp. | reverse complement strand
CCCTGCGCGGGGGGGAGGATGCGATGGGCGTTCTGTTCGTCAACTTTTTGGAACCTCATTATTTTAGTAACAGTGAACTGGAAGCAGTCAATCTGTTTGCCAATCAGGCAGTCATTGCCATTGAGAACGCTCGCTTATATGAAGAATTGGATCACAGGCTGGACGAATCCCAAACCCTGCAAAGAGTGGGCATTACGCTGGCCGAGACGCGCGACTTGAATTTGGTCCTCAATAAGGTGATGCAGGCTGCTCTGGAATTGATCCACGCCGATGAAGGCAGTATCCTGTTTTTCGATGAAAGCAAGGACGAATTTCTCGAGGATGCCTTAATGAGCACGGGTATAGGGCAGCCTTTGCAACCATACAAGGGTCGGGCACGACAGCGCGGCGGCTATTCATATGAAATCATAAGAAAAGCAAAACCAGTCCGCATATCTGATACAACGCATGATCCTCGCATTAATCCAGTGACTTTGGAAAAAGGCCGTAGATCTGTTTTGGGAGTACCGCTTATCGGCAGGGAGAGTCCGGTGGGCGTTCTGTGGGTAAATTGGAAAACTCCCCATGGGATTTCAGAGCGGGATGAAGGATTGCTGATGGCGCTTGCCAGCCAAGCCGCTATTTTTATTGAGAATGTGAGATTGTTTGACCGTCTTAAAGCAGAGAATATACGGCGGAACGAAGAATCGCATGCTCTTCAGGAAGTCAGTATTTCACTGACAGAACCAATGGAAACCAACAAAGGGCTATATCGGGTTTTACAGGCAGCCCTGAAGTTAGTTGAAGGTGACGAGGGCAGTATTTTATTCTACGATGCATCCCGTGATGAATTCGAGACAGAGGGATTGATGTGTGCAGGTTTAAATCAACCATTACAGACATATAGGACACGTGTACGACAACAAACCGGCCTTGCATACGAAATTGTAAAGGTCAAAAAGCCGGTTTTCATCCCCGACACTTTACTGGATTCTCGAATCAGCCGAGTGGCTATCGAAAAGGGACGTCGCGCAGTAGTGGGGGTACCATTGCTAGATAACGATGGCCCTGTAGGCGTGTTGTGGGTTAACTGGAGGGCAACTCGACAAGTTTCCTCAAGCGAGGCAAGTTTATTGACTGCCTTGGCAAGCATGGCTACCTTGGCGATCAAAGGCTTTAGACGTTACGCCGAAATACAAAGAAGATCTGCCCATCTCCACGCGGTCCATAAGGCAGGAAAGGTTATTTCTGCCGCTAGTGTGGAACTGAACAGGCAGCAGGTTTTGGACCGCATTTTGCAACAGGCAGTTGAATGTGTCACTGGGGTTTCCGGGTCGAAGGCGTCGGTTGGATCTATCCAGATTCTGGAGGAGGAAACTAACGAACTCGTTGTGGAAAGCGTATTTCCCCTGCAATACCCACAAGACTCCATTGCTAAGTTTGATCACATATCTTTGGATCCCCAAAAAATGCAAAATGGCAGGATCGGTATCACTGGAAGAGCTGCCGTTACCGGGCTGGCTCAACTCGTTCCAGATGTCAACCTGAATGATGATTATATCTCGCACAATAACGATATAAAGTCGGAGCTTGCCATTCCAATGTTGGATAATGGCAAAATGATTGGCGTCATGGATGTGGAAAGTAACGAACTAAATGCTTTTGACGAACTTGATAAGGATTCTCTGAGTCTGCTGGTTGAACTGGCGGTGGTTGCTTTGCAAAATGCAAAACAGGCAGAACAACTGACCCGCAGTAATGCAGTCGGAATAATGGGCGCTTGGGGAGCCGAGATTGTACATGTGGTCAACCGGGAAGTGGGTTATATTCGACGTGAAGTTTTTCTAATGCAACGGCAACCTGAACTCCCGTTCGAGACCAGGGAGAGTTTAAGTATTATCGACCAGTCTGCCAACCGCCTTGCACTGCCGGAAATCCCTGAACGAATGCCAGGACTCGAAGGTGCACCGTCATCAGCTTCCTGTAGTATTGATTCTACAATTCGCGCAGCCGTGGATGTATATCGATCTGGACATCCCGCTATAACCTTCAAGTTTGAACCAGGTTGCCCGGATATTCAGGTGGCAATGCACGAAAGATTTTTACATTTGATGGTCAATAATCTATTGCGGAATGCAGAGCACGCACTTTCTCTAATTCCGACTGAAAAAATAATCCGTATGCGCAGTCGTGTTGAGGGAAATATGTCAGTGTTTGAAATTGAAGACTCAGGACAAGGGGTCCGCTCAGACATTATTCCCTACCTGTTCAAACAACTTATACCTCATGAGGACGGACGAAAAGGACGGGGTCTGCTCCTGGTTGGATTCATTGTAGAACAACACGGGGGAAGAGTTGAGGTCATTCCCAACGATCCGGGAAAGGGCGCCCTTTTCCGTTTTTGGCTGCCTCTGGCAGCATCGGCAGAAAACACTATAGAAGCAAAATAGGAGTTTACCATGCCAATTAAATGTGCTGTGCGTGTTCTTGTTGTAGATAATGCTCCCGAGACACGAACCCAAGTAGTCAAGATGCTCCAAAGGACAGGATATAAAGTCCAGGCAGCTGAAGGGCAGGGAGTGGAGTTGGAGGAATCGGCGAAGGCTCTAGCCCTCACATTTAAACCTCATGTGGTGATCATGGATTTGCGCTTGTCGGATGAACATGCAGACGACCGAAGCGGCCTGGAGCTATGGAAAGACAGGAGTTTCTCCTCTGCGCGCTGCATACTATATTCCGCATACCTAAATCAGAACTACAAGATCACCCGGGAGGCATTACGGCAGGACGGCGTAGAGGATGTGATTGGCAAGGAGGATGCGCCGCAAAACCTGATTGATGCTGTCGAAAAAGTAGCACGAAATGGATGTGGCTGTTGCAATAGCCTATCCCTGGAGTGGCCACGTCCATGGAACGAAGAAGCTGTTATTACATATCTTTATAAGGATGTAGAAAATCTTCCGTGCGATCTGGTCTTGGATGTGTTCGGGCGACTTTTCCCAAACACCAAACAACTTTCCCTAAAAGCTTTGGACGGTACTGTAAAGTCGTCCATGCCTGCTGCCCGCGGGCGGGCAGTTCTCTTTCACGCAACGCCGGACGATAGAGAGCCAGTGGTTGTAAAACTGGCTCCGCGTGAGAGAATTGACGTGGAGGCAGACGCATATAAAGAGTTTATACAGGATCGTCTGGTGGGGCGGTTTTATGCGGAATTGCAAAAACGAGCCGATTTTTGGAGTTTGGGGGGAATATGCTACAGTTTTATGGGATCTTCTCAAAACCCCATGGAGGCTTTTACAAACTTTTACCAACAGGCGGAAACTTCCGCAGAAATACTCAGACCCCTGAAACATTTTTTCGGGGAGGTATGGAGTAAACACTACACAAACTCGCGCCTGCCACTGTCTGAGAGCATCTTTAAATCCTATAATTCCACTCTAAAACTAAGCGAACGATTGGAAAGTTTTCCAATTCAGACCAAAACACATACCTTTCGCGAACTTCCTGGTGACTTTCCAAACCCTGCCGTCTGGATACCGGCTCATGAGGCTGATAGTTTTTTCCCTTCTGCAATTCAAGCCATTACACATGGCGATTTACATGGAGATAATTTATTCGTCGAGAAGGATCATGCCTGGGCTATTGATTTTGAACGCTCTGGGCCGGGACATATCCTGCGAGATTTTGTCGAGTTGGAAGAGGACATCATTACACGTCTGATTGCGCTCCCGGAGGGTAATTTACCTTTGTTCTATTGTCTGACTGTGGCCCTGACCAAGCCAATGTCCTTCACCGAACCCATTACGATTCCCAAATGCTTCGAAGAAGATAAAGAAGTCAAAAAAGCATTGGAAGTGATCCATGGGTTGCGTTCCATTGCTCATGAAATTACCCACTGTGTAGATATGCATGAATACTACTGGGGATTATTGTTGGATGCATTCTTTAGTCTGAAACTGGCGGAACCATACTCACCCAAATGGAGACAGGGGTTATTGCTTTCCTCCCTGCTTTGCGCCCGCTTAAAGAATTGGGGAAGGGTTTGGCCTCTGGCAGGCTGGCTGTCGCTTGATAATAATCAAGTCAATCGGTTGGATGACCAGCTTTATATATCTGCAAAAGAGAATGGGCATGGGCTTCCCGGCGTTGCAAGCAACACGACAAATATTTATGTCGGCCGTGATTTTGGCGGCAATTTGACGGTTGGGGATGGGAATCAATCCATTGCGGACAGTCCCAACAAACCCGCCTCTTCAAAAACAGATTCCGAACTAAAGGAGACCTAAAGAAATTGGCAGAGGTTGTGGAAATGATGAGTAAATTCCTGTCCGAAGAGCGGGCGGCTGAGGATTTGTCCAGGCTGATTGATGAAACCACCAAGCCAGCGCTTAGCAGGAAATGGTATTCTGTAAGCATTGATGGTTTTATTGAAGCCGCAAAGAATGTGGAAAAAGCAGGAGAACCCGTGGTGAATTTATCACAAAAGGTTCCATCCCTTTTGACTTTGGGTTTAACGTCTTCGTAGTTGTATTCCATTCCGTAATAGCAAGACTTGCCAGAAATGAAAAATTCATGACCACTCAATCCTTGATCGACATAAATTTACTTCGAGATTGGCTCACTGAGGCAGGCAGAATCGCCTTAACCCAATTTGATGAACGTGTTGTCGATATTAAATCCGACTCCACGCCAGTCACACAAATTGATAGGCAGGTGGAATCCTTTCTGCTTGAAAAAATTACAAGGTACTACCCAGGTCATGGCGTCCTGGCTGAGGAAGGGAGTTCTCAGCCAGGGAATAATTTCATATGGGTTATAGACCCGATTGATGGTACGCGAGCCTTTGCCAGCGGGCTGCCCGTATGGGGAATATCTGTGGGAGTGTTTTATCGCGGAGAGCCGTATGCAGGTGCATTCTACATGCCTGCAACCAGGGAAATATACTGGGGAACCAAAACACGTGCCTTCCATAATGAACATGAACTTATTCCCCAGGATATCGTCGATATGGATTCTCCCCTGGCTTTCATTGCCGTCCCATCAAACGCCCATCGGCAGTATCGGATCGATTATCCCCGCCTTCGCTCGCTGGGAAGCACGACTGCGCATCTGGCGTATGTAGCATATGGAGTAGCGACCGCGGCAATTACCCGGCATATAAGGCTCTGGGACATTGCCGCTGTCCTG
>JAIFKY010000081.1 GCA_020049345.1 Anaerolinea sp. | reverse complement strand
CGCTCGGTTTCCGCTTCGTCGTGGACTTCGACCAGGGCGGTCAATCCCAAACTGAGGGCGCAGGCGTGCAGGTCGGCGAAATGTTTGTCATCTGTTAGCGCGGCGGCAATGAGGAGAATGGCGTCGGCGCCGTTGACTCGGGCTTCATAGATTTGGGCTTCGGCGATGGTGAAGTCTTTTCTTAAGAGCGGTGGTTGGTAATTGGTAATTGGTAATTGGTTTTGGCGGAGTTGGCGAAGCGTGGCAATGCTTCCCATGAAGAATTTTTCGTCGGTCAACACAGAAATGGCGGCGGCGCCGTTTTGGGTGTAGATGTCGGCGACTTGGAAGAGGTCGAGGTGTGGGGCGAGAATCCCTTTGGAGGGAGAAGCTCTCTTTAGTTCAGCGATCAGGCTTGGGCGGGGAGCGAAGCGGCGGCGTTTGATTGCGGCAAGAAAATCTCTGGGCGCAGGCGAAGACTCCGCTGCGCGGCGCAATGTTGGGGCGTCGAGCGCCGCAATTTCCAATTTCTTTTGAGCGATAATTTTTTCAAGAATATTTGTCATGGTAACTTGGGCGTAGGGGCGGATCGCGATCCGCCCCTACCGTGAAAACTCGATGAGGGCGTTGAGTTTGGCGAGGGCTGCGCCGCTGTCAAGCGAGGCGGTGACCTCCACCAGCGCGGATTTGAAATCACCAGTTTCGGCGGCGAGCGCGCCGGCGGCGTTGAGCAGAACGGAATCGCGGCGCGCGCCTTTGAGTTTGCCAGAGAGAAGATCGCGCATCATTGTTGCGGACTCATCGGGCGTGCCGCCGCGCAAATCTTCCATCGTAGCGAGGGCGAATCCAAATTCAGCGGGATCAAGATCATAGGTTTTGACCGCGCCATCTTTGA
Organism: Anaerolinea sp.; assembly: GCA_020049345.1. Classification (GTDB taxonomy): domain Bacteria; phylum Chloroflexota; class Anaerolineae; order Anaerolineales; family Villigracilaceae; genus Villigracilis. The sequence continues at coordinate 4,300 of JAIFKY010000081.1, read as the reverse complement.
GGTGGCTGATGCGATTGATACCCGTGGTGTTGAGTTCATCGGTGCCGCCTGCGCCAAAGATAATCATCGCGGCGCGGGAGCCGAGTTCTTTGAGCACGTTGGCAAGCGGCTCAGTGAGCGCGGCGGCATAAACACCAGTGAGTTGAATGTTCGCGCCCGCAGGATTTGTGAGCGGACCAAGAACATTGAAAATGGTGCGCTGACCAATCTCCTTGCGCGGACCGATGGCATGTTTCATGGCGGGATGAAACTTGGCGGCAAACATAAATCCGATGCCGATGGTGTCAATGGCACGGGCAATTTGTTCAGGCGTGAGTTCAAGGCTGATGCCGAGCGCAGAAAGCACATCCGCGGAACCGCAATGCGATGACGCGGCGCGATTGCCATGCTTGGCTACCTTGCGTCCCGCGCCGGCGAGGACAAATGCCGCCGCAGTGGAAATGTTGAAGGTGTGAGCGCCGTCGCCGCCTGTACCGACGATGTCGTAAATCCGTTCGGTTGGATCGGCAAGTTTCACCTTGACCGCATTGGCGCGCATGGCGCGGACAGAACCTGTGATCTCAGAAATGGTTTCCCCTTTCATGCGCAGCGACACCAAATAGGCGCTGACCTGTGCAGGCGTGGCTTGACCTGTCATGATCACGTTCATCGCTTCTTCCGCTTCTGCGGCAGTTAGATCGGTGCGATTAATCGTCTTGGCGATGAACGGCTTGAGCATGGACGGCTCCGCAGGCGGTGGCGGGGCGATCTTGATATCGAGAAAATTTTTGAGCAAGTGTTTGCCATGCTCGGTCAGAATGGATTCGGGATGGAACTGCACGCCGTAGGTTGGGTGCTGGCGGTGTTTAAGCGCCATAATCTCGCCTTTGGAAGTTTGCGCGATAATCTCCAGTTCGGCGGGAATCGGTTCGTAAACCACGAGCGAGTGATAACGCATGGCTTCAAACGGCGATGGAATATCTTTGAAGACCCCCATTCCGTTGTGAGTGACGGGCGAGGTCTTGCCGTGCATCAGGCGCAGAGCGCGATCCACTTTGCCACCGTAGACTGCGCCGAGGCATTGATGCCCAAGACAGACGCCGAGCACGGGAATTTTTCCCGTGAAATGTTTGATGGCTTCGGGAGAGATTCCGCCGTCTTTGAGTGGCTCGCCTGGACCAGGGGAGATGACAAGATGGTCAGGCTTGAGGGCGATCAACTCGTTCAAGGAAATTTGGTCATTGCGAAAGACACGAATATCCGCGCCAAGTTCGCCGAGGTATTGAACAAGGTTGTAGGTGAAGGAGTCGTAGTTATCGATTAAGGCTAGCATGGTTGAATTCCTTTTCAGTCGAAGGTCAAAGGTCGAAGGTCAGGAAAGACTTTAGACCTTTGACTTTTGACATTTATTCGTCAAACTCGCCAAAGATATCCACTTCATCAGCAAACAGATCCAACGAATACGATAAGCCAGTCACATCGCGGACGAGTTTCATGGTCTCTTTGGCTTCGGTTTGCATACGGCGGATTCCGTTCGCGAGGACATCGCGCGGGATGGTGGGATGGGCGAGGTAATACGCGCGCTGATCGCGGATGGGTTCGAGGAAGGCGTTGATGGCTTTGGCAAGTTTTTCCTTCACTTCCACATCGCCAACTTTGCCCACGCGATAACGCTCTTTGAGGTCATCCACTTCGGCGTAGGATGGATTGAACGCATCGTGATAAATGAAGACGGGATTCCCTTCCACGGTACCAGGGTCTGTGGCGCGCAGGCGTTTGGGATCGGTGTACATGCCTTTGACTTTTTCTTCGACGGTCTTCGTGTCATCGGATAAATAGATGGCATTGCCAAGAGACTTGGACATTTTGTTTTGTCCGTCCGTGCCGACGAGCATGGGGACTTCACCGATGATGGGTTCTGGTTCGGGAAAAACTTCTTTACCGTAGAGATTATTGAACTTACGTGCCATTTCGCGGGCAAGTTCAACGTGCGATTGATTGTCACGCCCAACAGGGACAGCTTGCGCGCGCGGCAGGAGAATATCCACGGCTTGCAGGACGGGATAGCCGAGCAGACCAAACGGCATCGAGTCAATGTTGGCGTCGCGTGCCATGTCTTTGAGCGTGGGCATCCGTTCGAGGCGCGGAACGGTGACCAGCATCTCAAAGAGCAGATTCATTTCATACGTTTCTGGAATTGCAGACTGCACAAAGATGGTGCTGACACTCGGATCAATGCCCACGGCGAGATAATCCAAAACGATCTCGCGGATGTAGGTTGGAATCTCTTTGATGTACTGCGGCTCAGGTTTGGTGGTCATCGTGTGCAAATCAGCGATGATGAAGAATGAATCATACTGATGTTGCAGGCGTACACGGTTGCGAAGCGATCCGACATAATGACCGAGGTGAAGGCGCCCAGTGGGGCGGTCACCAGTTAATAATCTAGGTTTTGTTGTCATGGGTAATTTCCTTTCTAAGGATGAAGGATGAATTATGAAGGATGAAAAAAAGGGCAAAGGCAAAAGACGAAGGGTGAATATTTTTTCATTCATCCTTTATCCTTCATCTTTCATCCTTGATTTTCCGCTGCATCAATGGCACGTAACATCGCGCTCGCCTTGTTCACCGTCTCTTGAAACTCAGTGGACGGGTCTGAATCCGCGACGATGCCGGCGCCTGCTTGCACGCTAACGGTGTTGCCGCGCCCTACCATGGTGCGGATGGCGAGGCAGGTATCCATGGCGCCGTCAAAGCCGAAGTAACCGATCATACCTGCGTAGGCGTTGCGCGCATCCGCTTCCAACTCGGCGATGATTTCCATGGCGCGGACTTTCGGCGCGCCGCTGACTGTGCCTGCGGGGAAGGCGGCGCGGACTAAATCGAAAGCGGTCAATTCGGGGCGCAGAGTCCCTTCGACGTGCGAGACGATGTGCATAACGTGTGAATATTTTTCAACGCTGAAAAAGTCAGAAACTTTGATCGTGCCATATTCGCACACGCGTCCAAGATCGTTGCGACCCAAGTCAACCAGCATCACATGCTCCGCGCGTTCCTTCGGGTCGGCGAGCAGGTCTTTGGCAAGCGATGCGTCAGCGTCCGCATCTGCCCCTCGGGGGCGCGTCCCAGCAATCGGGCGGAGCGAAGCGGTTCTTCCTTCCAAACGCACGAACATTTCAGGCGACGATCCAACGATGTAAAGCGGCTCATCGTCCACGAGTCCGAAATCAAAAAAGAACATGTACGGCGAAGGGTTGAGGCGGCGCACGGCGCGATAAACATCAAAGTGTTCAACATTGGTTTCGCGGCTAAAGCGCTGCGAAAGCACCACTTGAAAAATATCCCCCGCCACAATACGCTCTTTCGCGGCAAGCGTCATCTCCTCAAATTTTTCACGCGTGAGGTTCGATTTAATTTCAGACGGCTTGACCTCAATTTTTTGCGCGGCAGGCAGCGGCTGATGAATACGCTCGGCGATGGCATCCAGTTTTTGATTTGCGGCTTCGGCATCACCATCCAAAACATTTGCGATGAGGAAGATGCTGCGGCGCGCGTGATCAAATGCGACGATGGTATCGGCGAGTAAATAAATTCCATCGGGGATGTTCGTGCTGAGCGAAGTCGAAGCACGCTTCATTTTCTCGCTGAGAGTTGGTTCAAAAAACCTGACAGATTCGTACCCGAGGTAGCCCACCAACCCACCCGAGAAGCGCGGCGCGTTCGGCAGGTGAACGGCGGGGAAGCGGCTCATTTCATTTTGCAAAAAAATGGTTGGGTCACCATTGTGTTGTATGGTGCGTATTCCGCGTGAGTCTTTGATTTCGATTTCACCATCGCGCAAAATATATTCCGCTCTGGGCTGCACGCCGATAAACGAATAGCGCGCGATGCGTTCGCCGCCCTCAACGGATTCCAATAAAAAGGACGCGCCATCGCCGCGCAGTTTGAGATACAAACTGACGGGGGTTTCAAGGTCGGCAGAGACCTCGCGGATGATGGTGGTTACGCTAGTGGCTTCAAGTAACATGGCTGCTCCTAAAGGATGAATTATGAAGGATAAAATTTCTAAGACCATTGACTTTAGACGATGGACAATATTTGATGGTCAATGGTCTGTTGTCTATAGTCTGCCTTTAAAACAGACTCCCCTCTGTCCGTTGGGACGAGAGGGGAGTCTCGTGGTGCCACCCAAGTTAAACGCATTGCTTAAACAAAATTCCCTGTGTGATTACAGGGAAGATAAGCCAGCGTCACTTTTTAGTTTGCTAGTTGGATAGTTTGGTAGTTCTATCTCACTAAGAAACTCTGCGGGGTAACGGGT
>JAIFKY010000100.1 GCA_020049345.1 Anaerolinea sp. | reverse complement strand
GCGAGACCTTGCAGCGCGCCGTACAAGGTGCCGAGATACGAGCCGAAGGCGACGATGGTGCCGACGGTGAATTTATCCTGGATGACGAGCCAGCCGCCGAAGCCGTAGACCAGCGCCGTGCCGACCGCGCTGACCAGACCGATCATGACGAAAAATGTTGAGCCGATGACTGCGCGTTGGATGCCCATGTCGCGCACACCGCCCGCCCGTTGACGGAAGCGGTCGCCCTCTTCATTGGCGCGCCCAAATAATTTAACGAGCAACGCGCCGCCGATGTTGAGAGTCTCGTTCATGTGCGCATTCATCTGCGCGTTGAGGTCCATGGCTTCGCGGGCGATGGTGCGCAGGCGTTCGCCAAGTTGACGCGCGATCAAAATAAACAACGGCAGGACAAGCACACTGCCGAGAGTCAATCTCCATTCGAGCGAGAGCATGACGATCAGGATCGCGGCGGCTTCGATTAGGTTGGTGGCGATGCCGACAATGGTGTTGCTGATGGCGTTCTGCGCGCCGACCACGTCGTTGTTGAGGCGGCTCATCAATTCGCCGACTTTGGTGTTGGTGAAGAAGCGCAGGCTCATCCTCTGCAAGCGGACAAAGAGCGCCACGCGCAGATCATAGATCACGCCTTCGCCGACGGTTGCGTTTAATTTGCGCTGGATGACGCTGATGCCGCCGTTCAACAATGGCACAAGCAGCAGGGCGAATGCGAACATCACCAATTTGTTGAGGTCTTTGCTGGGCAGAATATTATCGATCAACTGGCGGAAGATCAACGGCGTGACCACGCTCAACGCCGAACTGGCGAGGATGGTCAATAACATGCCGCCGATGTGCGACCAATAAGGTTTTGCGTATGCAAGCACGCGCAATAAAAGTTCTCTTGTGACTTTGGGCTTTTCGTCGCCCTGCCGCATTGATGTGAACATGGCTCGGTGCATGGGGTTCGTCCTTTGGTTGGGTGGTTTTTCGTTTGGTAGTTATAAGGCTGTATGGGGGTTTGGTCAACTGGATGAATGGGGAGGTAACGCCCTGCTTCGACACGATGAGTCAACTCAGTGAGATTCGTACAAAGTCGACTGAAGTCGGCTAGTCTGCGGGGCACATATTTGTGGCATAATTATTTTCAATGGAACTGGAGCCACAAATTATGTTTGAAATAACCTCTGCATGGAAGTCCGCTTTTCCCGAAGCCCACGCGGGAGTTTTGGTTATGCGGGATGTCGTCAACCCTGCTCATCATGCTGAATTGGAAGAACGCAAAAAAGAGTTGGAGGAACAACTGCGTTCCCAATTCGCCGGGCAGGATCGCGCGGCGATGTCGAATCATCCCGTTTTGCAGGCGTATAACGCCCATTATCGCCGCTTCAAAAAATCCTATCATGTTCAACTTCAACTTGAATCGATTGCGTGGAAGGGAAAGCCGATCCCGAGTGTGGCGGCTCTTGTCGAAGCCATGTTCATGGCGGAACTAAAAAATATGCTGCTCACCGCCGGACATGATCTGGATTCCCTGCAACTGCCCTTGACATTGGATGTTTCAAAAGGCGACGAAAGTTATATCTTGCTGAGGGGGGATGACCAAACCCTCAAAGCGGGCGATATGATGATCAGCGACGGAATGGGCGTTGTTTCAAATGTGATCTATGGTCCCGACCGGCGCACGCAGATCACGGATGGGACACGAAACGTGATCTTCACCGTTTACGCGCCTGCCGGCATCAACGAGCAGACTGTGGAGCAGCACCTGCGAGATATTAAAGACTATGTGCTGGTATTTGCTCCGCAGGCGCGGGTTGAATTGCTCAAGGTCTATGGTTGAGAAAAAATGAAATAAGGGTCTGTAAATTATTAACTTCCGCAACACTTGCGCCGTACGCCAGTGCGGTGTGGCGGCGAAGCAATCTCTGTATCAGCGAGGGGATTGCTTCGGGCGAAGATCAAGTGCGCCCTCGCAACGACATGGTTCGGCGGCAGGTGAGGGAAATTACATTTTTACGAACCCTAAAAGGAAAATAAAACATGCAACTGATCAGCATCAATATCGGACAAAAACAAACCTTGCAAAATGGCGATGAATTGGAAATAACGGGAATTTACAAACTTCCAGTCCGCGAGTCTGTGCAGGTCACTTCGCTGGGAATCAAAGAGGATTTTATCGGCAGTCCCAAACACCACGGCGGACTTGATCAGGCGATCTATGTTTATGGAATGGCGGATTACGAATGGTGGTCAACAGAGTTGGGACGCACGATTGGCGCAGGCACATTTGGCGAAAACCTGACCGTTTCAGATTTGGAAAGCGCGAAGTTCAACATTGGAGATTATCTGCATGTCGGCGCGATTACTTTGCAGGTCACCGCGCCGCGTATTCCATGCGGAACGTTCGCAAGGCGCATGGAAGATTCGAAATTTGTGAAGCGTTTTCGAGCGGCGGAACGTCCCGGTTTATATTGCCGCGTAATCAAAGAAGGGATTGTGAAAGCAGGCGATGAAGTCCGCGTGGAGGCGTATGCAGGCGAAACGATCTCTCTGGTTCAGATGTATCGTGATTATTATGAGAAGAATAAAAGCAGGGAGACATTAGAGCGTCATCTTGCCGCGCCGATTGCCATCCGCGCGCGTGTTGATCTGGAAGCGGAGTTGAGCAAACTATCAATCTCATAATTTATGCAAGACGCTTTCACCTCGGGAGAAGGTAAATTCAACTTGGATAGAATCCATTTTCAGCGGCGTGGGATTGCAGGCTTCCAATGGGGATATAATTTTGTCCATGGCAAACCAATCCCATGAAATTGAACTCTCCATTGCTGAGGTCCAGTGGGCGGCCGAGACCGCCCGCGCTTCTTTTGAAAGATGGGAAAGTCAGCAGGGATATTACAACAACCGCCTGAACTCGCATTTCAAGGGAAAACTGGGGGAACTTGCCGTTGAAAAGTTCCTGCTCAATCAAAAGTTAAAACTGGATTCTCACTTCCGCTTTGCAGACAGGGAAAAACTGGCAGATTTGGTTATCAAAATTAAGGGGTACAACAAAATCGCGCGCCTCGAAGTGAAAACATGGAGTCTTAATTATTGGCAGGACCTGGGGCGATGCATCGCCGTGGATCAATACCCCGACCTGAAAAAGAAAGCCGATTTCATTATTTGGTGCCTGATGGATGAGAAACAGATTTTAGATGCAACTGCGCCGGTAAAGGTTCTTCTGGCTGGCTGGTCGAAAATGGACGAAGTCTTAAATGCGCCGATCAAATTAACGGGAAAAGACAACATGCGGAAGGTTAATAACTACCAGTTGAACGAATCAGATTTGCGCGAAATGAGCGACCTTTTGGAATCCATTTTATGAGCGGAATTGATAAACGCGGAAAACTTGAGGAACAGCCTTTCACCTATCGAACCACAAAAGACGGAAAGGTTTTTATCCACTGGCACGGCAGGCAGATTACGATCCTCAAAGGCGAAGCGGCGGAAAAATTTATTACAGCCGTTGAGCAGGCAGAGGATCAACAAGCACAGTTATTAATGGCGCGAGTCACAGGTCACTTTAAACATGGGAATGAAAAAGGAAGATGAAAAATGCGGCGGTCACTTACAAAGTGACTGCCGCATTTTTCATTGCAGGGAAATTCTCTTCACTGGCATACCGGCCATTCCCTCGCCTCAACCGGCAAGCCAAAAGCCTCTATCGCAGGCGCTCCATCCCACTCTTCTGGAATGGGCAAGCCAAGCGCAAAAGCCGCAGTGGCGGCGGTGTCTGTCGTGTGAATCTGGGTCGTCAATTGCATGGGCTGAACTCCGGCTCCAGATACGATCCACGGGATGGTCATATCTTCGAGCCTGTCGGCGCCGTGCGTAGTGTCGTGCCCGCCGTGATCGGCTGTGATGATGATCAGCGTGCTGTCATACAAACCAAGCGCCTTTAATGTTTCAAGGATAAAGCCAAAAGACTCATCGTCATTGGCGTATGCCCTCAATTGCTGGCGCGACATCCAGCCGTGATCATGTCCGGCCAAATCGCCACTTGGAAAATGAACGAACATTAATCCAAAGCCCTGATGTATTTGCTGAATGGCAAGTTGCTCAATGACAAACGGGTCTCTAATTTCATCGGTGTCGTCTACAAATTCAAAAAAATCTGTGCTGGCTGGCTCGGTGATCTGGCGCAATTTTTCCTTGCCCACCACCATCACCGTCCGCAAGCCAGCCGCGTGCGCCAGATCAAAAATATCTGTGCCGATTGCGAATCCGTTTTCAGGCACATATTCATTCCAGCGCACAATATGTTTTGCGGGACAAGTCCCAACCAGCATCGAGGCGTGAGACGGCAATGTGGAACTCGGCATGATGGTCTGCGCGCCAAAAGTGTACGCGCCCGTTTGCATCAGCGAAAGCACATTGGTCATTTGCGCTTCGGCAATGGCATCGGGGCGCAAGCCATCGAAACTGACAATCAACACATGCGAAAACCTCGGCGCGGGCGTGGATGTAATTGTCGGAAGCGGTGTCTCGGTGGCGGGCGGCGGCGGGGTACTGCTTGGGGTGAGAGTCACCGTCGCCGTTGGAACAGTTGTCGGCGGCGGTGGCGTGGCGGTCAATCCGCATGAGAGCAGAAAGACCGCCAGCAGAGTCAAAGCCAAAATGCGCCGAGTCATGTTTAGGATGATTTCCCCAACATGGGCATTTTCAACCCGTGACGTTTGGCGGCGTCAATGGCGATTTCATAACCCGCGTCTGCGTGGCGTGCCACGCCCATGCCTGGATCCGTTGTAAGGACACGTTCAAGTCTGAGAGCGGCTTCGGGCGTGCCATCTGCCACGATGACTTGACCCGCGTGTTGGCTGTATCCCATGCCCGTGCCACCGCCGTGATGGAACGAGACCCATGTTGCGCCGCCAACGGCGTTGATCAGCGCGTTGAGAATTGCCCAATCCGAGATGGCGTCTGAGCCGTCTTTCATGGCTTCGGTTTCGCGGTTTGGCGAAGCGACAGAACCCGAATCAAGATGATCGCGCCCGATGACGATGGGCGCTTTGACTTTTCCGCTTGCAACCAATTCGTTGAACATCAAGCCAGCCTTGGCGCGTTCGCCATATCCCAGACTTTCTCACGCGCCATTTTCATCCAGCGATGAAGATGCGCGTCATCGGGGAAGAGTTCCATGATGGCTTTGTCGGTGGTGTAAATATCTTCTGGGTCGCCGGAGAGCGCCACCCAGCGGAACGGTCCCTTGCCCTCGCAAAACAGTGGACGAATATACGCGGGCACGAAACCGGGGAATTCAAAGGCATCGCTGACGCCGTTATTGAAAGCCTGCTGACGAAGGTTGTTGCCGTAATCAAAAACTTCCGCGCCTGCGCGTTGGAAATTCAACATGGCTTGCACATGCGTGGACATGGAATCCATTGCCATCTTTTTATATTTCTCAGGATTTTCAATTCGCAATTGATTCGCAGCGGTGACGCTTAATCCAGATGGCACATAAAATAAGGCTTCGTGCGCCGAGGTTTGGTCAGTGACCACATCGGGAATTACGCCGCGCGCGA
>JAIFKY010000238.1 GCA_020049345.1 Anaerolinea sp. | reverse complement strand
AACCCTTGCGGACGAGACAACAAATATTCGCCGACGCTGACCACGGACGACTGACCACTGACCACAGTCATCTTTGCATCCATCGCCAATAACGAGGCGGCAAACGGAGAACGTCCATCGCTGGAAACCAACGCGCCTGCCACCGTTGCCGAGTTGCGGATATTAATTGGCGCTTCGAGTTTGAGGGCAGTCTTCAATGCGGCGGGGCAATCTTTTGATTCGTACAGGGCTTGCAGGGTGCAGGTGGCTCCAATTTGCAGTTCGTTTCCGTTTACGCGGAGCGAATCCAGCCCGAGGGCTTGTAAATCCACAACGGAAACGGGATTAGCCTGAGGCTGGGAGAGTTGCGTTCCTCCTCCGAGCGGAAAAGTATTTGGTTGTGCCAGAAGCGCGAGGGCTTCATCTAATGTTTGCGGGCGGTGATAAGTCGTGATCATGGTATGCCTCCGTGTGAAAATTTATGCAGAGCCTATCCTAAAAGTTCAACCACAAAGCAAATAATTTTGGGTGGGCTCTTATTATAAGCCACAGCAACCCTGTGACATAGATTTTAGAATCTTTGAGAATTGTCAGGTTTCATGGTGCGGGCAGGGTCATCTTAAAGCGTACAGCGGCGAGGCGCATGGTGAAAATAGTTCCTGCGCCAATAACTGAAGCAAGAAGATGATCTATGTTAATGGAGATGAGAAATATAAAAATACATGTGCCAATAAATGAACAGGTGGCATATAACTCTGTGTTATGACGAAAAATTGTCGGGATGCGGTTGCAAAACAGGTCACGCAACACGCCGCCGAAAACGCCCGTCACCACGCCCATTAGGACAGCCACGATGGGCGAAAGTTCAAGTTGCAGGGTGTAGGTTGCGCCGAGAATACTGAATAAGCCGAGACCAATTGCATCCACAACGAGGAATAATCCGCCGGAGAGACGTTCAAGGCGGTAGTAGGATAAAGCGCCAGCAATAAAAGTTGCAATGGTCAGCCCTGGGTTAAGCACCCAAAAAACAGGCGTACGTCCAAGTAACAGGTCGCGGATGGTTCCGCCTCCAAAGGCTGTTGCAAAGGCAATTGTGGTCGCACCGACAATGTCCATTTCATTTTTTCGTGCTTCAAGCGCGCCTGAAATAGCTGAGGCGATTACGGCGATGTAGGTGAGAATTAACAAAATTTTTTCCACGTTAGTCCGGGTAAACTTTCCAACCCAATTCTGCCAGTTGTGACGTATCAAATTGTTCACTCGGAACATTGATTGAAACCGTCGAACCTTCTGCCAGCAACTCGTTGGTCTCTGCGTCGTAAATGCCCGCCCACGCTTCTGCAAGGTTGCGTTTGCTTTTACCCGCCTTGCCGATGATTTTTAACATCTTCCCGATCGGCACGTTTTTGCGATACTTCACTTCGAGTTTGCCCGTGAACATAAAACGTGGGTTGAGCGGGTCGCTGCCCATTTGCGCGCGCCCCGAAACCTCGTCAATAATTGCCGCAACAATGCCGCCGTGCAAAACACCAGGGTATCCCTGAAAATATTCGGGCGCAATGTACTGGGTTTCAACAATGCCCGGCTCAGTTTCGTAAATATGTAAATGTAACCCAACGGGATTTTCCAGCCCGCAGATAAAACAGTGACGCGAATTTGGTTGTTTGATTTTGGTCATCTGCGGATTATACTCTGGGATATGACCCCGAAAATTTTTATCACTCGCAACCTCCCTGAGCCGGGCTTGGTTCTGATCAAGGAGCATTTTCCACCCTTGGAAACGGATCACAATATGCTTGACGTTTGGATGCATGACCTGCCGCCTTCGCGAGCTGAACTCATCGAACGCTCTCGCGGAGTGGATGGGTTGCTCTGCCTGTTGACCGACAAAATTGGCGGCAAATTAATGGACGCGATTGGACCGCAGTTGAAAGTCATCAGCAGCATGTCCGTTGGCGTGGATCATATTGACGTTGCCGCCGCCACCGCGCGCGGAATTCCCGTTGGCAATACTCCAGGCGTGCTGACAGATGCCACCGCCGACCAAGCCTTTGCCCTGCTGCTTTCTGCTGCGCGGCGCATCCCCGAAGCGGAAAGATTTTTGCGGGCAGGCAAGTGGATCACATGGCAGCCCAACCTGTTTCTCGGCGCAGATTTTGCAGATGCAACTTTGGGTATTGTTGGCTTTGGACGAATTGGTCAGGCGGTTGCCAAACGTGCCCAGGGATTTGATCTGCGCGTGATTTATCACAGTCCCAACGCCAAACCCGCCTACGGCGCGCGCGCCGTGGATTTGGATACGCTCTTGCGTCAGTCAGATTTTGTCTCCATTCATGTGCCATTGACTCAAAAGACAAGACATTTGGTTAATGCTGCGTTCTTGGCGAAGATGAAACCGAATGCGATTTTGGTGAACACGGCGCGCGGCGGAGTTCTCGACCAAACCGCCCTGTACAATGTCTTGAAATCCAACCAAATCTTTGCCGCCGCACTGGATGTCACCGACCCTGAGCCGCTGCCGATGGATTGCCCCTTGCTGGAACTTGAGAATTGCCTCATTGTGCCGCATTTGGGAAGCGCGAGCAAAAAGACCCGTGACATGATGTCTCTGCTTGCCGCGCAGAATTTGACGGCAGGTTTGAAAGGCTTGCGCTTGCCGAATTGTGTAAATCCGCAGGTGTATAAAAACCATGCTGGAATCTAACTCACATCCAAACTCAGACGCAGGTCTGGTTGAACTTCGTGATGTGGTAAAGACCTATCGCAGTTCCGCCGGAACTTTTACCGCGCTCAAAGGCGTGGACTTGAAAGTCGAATCCGGCGCATTTGTTTCGATTATTGGCAAATCGGGCAGCGGTAAATCCACGCTGATCAACGTTATCACCGGCATTGATAAGCCCACATCGGGCGAAGTCATCGTGGATAAAATTCCCATTCACAAATTCAACGAAGAACAAATCGCCATCTGGCGTGGACGTTCGGTGGGCGTGATCTTCCAATTTTTTCAATTGCTTCCCACGCTTACCGCTGTCGAAAATATCCTGCTTGCGATGGATTACGGCATTCACTATTCCCGAACTGAACGCCCCGAACAAGCCATGCGCCTGCTTGAATTGGTCGGCATGGCGGAATATGCCCATCGCCTTCCAAGTTCGCTTTCAGGCGGGCAGCAGCAATGTGTGGCGATTGCCCGCGCGCTGGCGAATAATCCCGCCCTGCTCACCGCCGATGAACCAACCGGCAATTTGGATTCAAAATCCACAGAGATGGTTTTCCAGTTGTTTGAAACTCTTGCTGATTCCGGTAAGACCATCCTCATGGTGACGCATGACAACGAACTCGCCGAACGCGCCCAGCGCACGATCCGACTTGTAGATGGGAGGATTCAAGATGAACGCGTCAACCGCTAGTCCGCTCATCGAACTGCGCTCCGTGGTCAAGGTCTACAACAGCCTCGCGGGTTCTGTCACCGCGTTGAACGGCATTGATTTGAAAATTACGCAAGGCGAATTTTTAGTCGTCACCGGAAAGTCTGGCAGTGGCAAGACCACGCTGGTCAACGTCATCACCGGATTGGACCGTGCCACCTCCGGTGAAATTTGGATCGACGGTGCGCCCCTTCATCGCTTCGGCTCCGAAAAAGCCGCAAGGTTGCGCGGCAAAATAATGGGCGTGGTCTTTCAATCCTTTGAACTCCTGCCGACCCTGACTGTTCTTCAAAACGTGATGTTGCCGATGGATTTTGCGCGGCGTTCTTCTACGTGGAAACAGCGCAAACGCGCCTTGAAATTGCTCGAACAGGTGGACATCGCCGACCACGCGAAAAAACTCCCCACGGCATTATCCGGCGGACAGCAGCAGCGGCTGTCCATTGCACGTGCCATGGCAAATGACCCCGCGATTCTCGTTGCCGATGAACCCACCGGTAGTTTGGACTCTGCAACCGCAACAGCGGTCATTGATATTTTCGAGGGACTTGTCCAACAGGGCAGGACGGTCTTCATGGTCACGCACGACAAGGATATTGCCAAACGTGGCTCGCGCACGATCACGTTGTCAGATGGAGAGATTGTCTATTCTGAAAACAAAGCTTTCACCACAGAGGTCACGGAGCCCACGGAGATTATTAAAAGGGCTTCTCTGTGTTCTCTGTGGTAAATTCTTTGAAGGAAAATGTTCATGATTAAGGCTCGCTGGTATAAAGTCATCAACGATCTGTTCGGGAACAAGACGCGCACACTCTTGATCGTGCTGTCCATGTCCGTCGGCTTGTTCGCGCTGGGGATCATTCTCAGTGCGCGCACGATTCTTTCCGAAGGACTGGCAGAAAGTTTCGCGGCCATCAATCCATCCAGCGGCACGGTGCGGACGGCTGAACTGTTCGACGAAAACTTCCTTGAATCCGTCCGCTCGATGAAGGATGTGCAGGATGCGGATGCGCGCAGAAATATTTCCGCCCGCATTCAAACAAAATCGGGCGAGTGGAAAAATCTCACAGTCTTTGTCGTCGCCGATTATGATGACATCCGCGTGAACAAGGTCGCGGCAGATAGCGGAGCCTGGCCCCCGCCGGAGCGCGAGATATTGATCGAGCGCGCCGCGCTTTCGGTGATCGACGCGCAGATTGGCGATGTGATGTTGGTCAGATTTCCCAACGATGTCGAGCGCAAAATCAGAATCGCTGGAACCGCTTACGATCCCGCGCAATTGCCCGCGCAAATTGACGGCACGCCTTACGGATACATCACCTTCGATACGCTGGAGTGGTTCGGTGAATCTTACGGCTTCAACGAACTGCATGTGCTGGCGACCAACCCCGAAGACAAGTTTTGGGCGCAGCAGGTTGTCAACCGCGTGAAAGATAAATCCGAAAAATCGGGGTACACGATTCCATTGAGCATGATCGCGGAGCCGGGTCAACTTCCCATGAACGATGTGTTGCAAGGCATTCTTTTGTTGATGGGTTTGCTCGGCGTGCTCTCGCTTTTCCTAAGCATCTTCCTCGTGGTCAACACCGTGTCTGCCTTGCTCACCCAGCAAAAGCGTCAGATTGGCGTGATGAAGGCAGTCGGCGGAAGCACCTTCCAAATTTTGGGAATGTATCTGGTGATGGTGATTGCGTATGGCGTGATGGCTTTGTTGATCGCCATTCCGCTTGGGATGGTCGGAGCGCGCGAACTGAGCGGCGCCCTGGCTGGATTCTTCAACTTTGAGATTC
>JAIFKY010000112.1 GCA_020049345.1 Anaerolinea sp. | reverse complement strand
CTGCGCGGATTGATGAATACGAAAAGTTGTTGACGAAGAACCCGCTCTTTCTCGACCGTATGCTTGGTCTTGGAATTTTAGATTCGGCGACTGCCTTGTCTTATGGCGTCACAGGTCCCACGCTCCGCGCTTCTGGCGTGGATTGGGACTTGCGCAAGGCGCGTCCGTATTCGGGTTATGAGCAATATGATTTCAACGTGCCCGTGCTGACCGAAGGCGACACGTACGCGCGTTATCTGGTGCATATTCAGGAATTCCGCGAGTCGTTGAAGATCATCGAGCAGGCTTTGAACAAATTACCGTTCGGACCTGTGCGCTCCGAGAATCGCAAGTTTGTCCCGCCGCCGCGCTCGGAGATCGGCGTCAGCATGGAATCCCTGATCCATCACTTCAAGTTGTGGACAGAAGGTTTCCCTGCACCGAAAGCTTCGGTTTACAGCGCAGTGGAATCGCCGCGCGGTGAGTTGGGATTACTTCTGGAAGGTGATGGAGGTCCCAAACCTTTGCGCGTGCATTTGCGCACTCCTTCGTTCGATAATTTAAGTGTGCTTTCGCATATTGTGAAAGGGCATTTGGTGGCTGATCTGGTCGCCATTCTAGCGTCCATTGACATTGTCCTCGGAGATATTGACCGATAATTAACCACGAAGGGTCACGAAGGAGTTCCCCTTTGTTTTTACCTTTGTGCTACTTTGTGACACTTTGTGGTTTGAAGAGAGTCGTACATGAGTCTGACAAAAAAATATTCAAAGGAAGTCAAACAAATCCTGTCCAAGTATCCGCCAGAGCATAAGCGTTCGGCGGTGATGCCTCTGCTTTACCTTGCCCAGTGTGAGGAAGGCTATGTCAACAAAGCCGCCATGCAGGACATCGCGCAGATTTTGGAGATCACCGAGACCGAAGTTGCTTCGATTGTCGGTTTTTATACTTTGTATCACGATGAGAAGGCTGGCAAGTATCGGATGCAAGTCTGCACCGACCTGCCGTGTGCCTTGCGCGGCGCGGACGAGTTCCTGCAAAACCTGTGCGGCAACCTTGGAATCAAAGTCGGCGAAACCACTCCCGATGGTTTGGTAACTCTCGAAGCCGTGACCTGTCTCGCCGCGTGTGACAAAGCGCCGATGTTCCAAACACAGGGACCCGATGGAATCAAATACCACGAAAACATGACCGTGGATAAAACGCTGGAATTAATTGAAGCGTTGAAGAAGAATGATGCGTAGAATGTCATGAACAAAGAATCTGAAATTAATGTTGAGAAACATATCGCGTATTGGCGTGATGGAGCTTTGGAGTGCTGGAAAGATGTTACCCACTCCATGAAAGGCGACCGTATCTCTCTTGCTTTGTTTTCCACTCATCTTGCTGTTGAAAAAGCGCTTAAGGCGCATGTTGTAAAGAAAACTAAAAATTTTCCGCCAATGATTCATAACTTGATCTCGTTGGCAAAAATAGCAGGTTTGAATTTAACTTCTCAACAAGTGGATTTGTTTTCGGAATTGAACCCATTGAATATTGAGGCTCGTTACCCTGGCGCTGTTACCCAACGCCCCACAAAAAGACAAGCTGAATTGATCGTTCAGCATACAAAGGCGGTGCTGGAATGGCTAATAAAAGAATTGTAAAATCAATTCAAACTTATATGGATGCATTGACCAAAAGCGGTATCCCTGTCCGATACGGTGTTTTGTTTGGCTCGCATGTTAATGGAAAACCGCATAAGTGGAGCGATATTGATTTGTTGGTAGTCTCTCCAATTTATGATAAACGCCGCACTCATAAACAAGCAGCAAAACTTTGGCGGATTGCCGCTGACACAGATTCCCGTATTGAGCCGATACCTGTAGGCGAAAAGCAATTTGAATTTGATAACAACTCAGCTATTATCGTAATTGCTCGCCGTGAAGGGCAAATAATCCCACTTGCAGAATAAGAGACTATGACTCATATCCTTTTACGACATCGAGAAATTCCCGACATTCACAAGATGACCGTCTACAAAAAGAACGGTGGATTTGCTGCGTTCAAAAATGCTGTGACAAAAATGAAGCCCAGCGAAGTGACCGACCTGGTCAAGAGTTCGGGTTTGCGCGGACGCGGTGGCGCGGGCTTCCCGACTGGCACAAAATGGTCGTTCATTGACAACAAGACTTTTCCGCATTATGTGGTTGCCAATGCAGACGAATCTGAGCCAGGCACGTTCAAGGATCGTGAAATTCTGGAAAGCAATCCGCTGCAATTTTTGGAAGGGTTGGCGATTGCATCCTACGCAGTCAGTGCGTCGGCGGCGTATGTTTATCTGCGCGGCGAATCCTGGCAGATTGCGGCGCTCCTCGATGAAAAAATTGCCGAGATGGAGAAAGCTGGTTACCTCGGCGAAAATCTTTTTGGCACAGAGTATTCCCTGAAAATTTATACACACCTCGGCGCAGGCGCTTACATCTGTGGCGAAGAGACAGCGTTGCTCGAATCACTCGAAGGCAAACGCGGACAGCCGCGTGTGCGTCCGCCGTTTCCAGCCTTGGTTGGTTTATATGGCAAGCCGACGCTTATCAACAATGTGGAAACCCTGACCAACGTGCCGATGATCCTCGCCAATGGCGCGGACTGGTACAAAGCGATGGGCACAGGTGACAGCGCAGGCGTGAAAATTTTCTCGCTTTCAGGGCGCGTCCGCAAACCTGGAAATTATGAATTGCCATTCGGCACCACCTTCCGCCAGTTGATCTACGAACACGGCGGCGGAATTTTAGATGGCAGACCTGTCAAGGCAATCATGCCCGCAGGCGCATCATCTTCTTTGATCGTGGTGGACGACAAAGTGCTCGATACGCCGATGGACTATGCCTCTGTTCGCACACTTGGCTCGGAGCTGGGGTCTGCATCTGTGATCGTGATCGATGACACTCTCAGCGTGGATTGGATCGTCAACAAAACGATTCACTTCTTCAAGCATGAGTCCTGTGGCAAATGCACGCCCTGCCGCGAAGGCACATATTGGATGCAGAACATCACGGATCGCATTCACTCAGGCAATGGCGCGCAAGGCGATGTGGATCTGCTGCTCAATGTGGCGAAGCAGATGCAAGGCAAGTGCCTATGTCCGCTCGGTGAATTTTCCACGATGGCTGTGGTGACTGGTATTGAAAGATTTCCGCAAGACTTCAAAAAAGCGGTCAAGGCTTAATATTTATGGCGATGAAACAAGTAACTCTTACGATCAATGGAAAACAAGCTGTCGTGCCTGAGGGCACGACGGTGGTGGATGCGGCAAAGTCGATTGGTATCGATATTCCCGTTTTTTGTCATCACCCCAAACTTGAGCCTGTTGGCATGTGCCGCATGTGTCTGGTCGAGATCGGACGCCCGATGCTGGATCGCGCCACGGGGCAGGCGGTGATGGAGAACGGTCAGCCCAAGATTCAGTTCATGCCCAAACTCGAAACCGCCTGCACCAACCGCGTTTCAGAGGGCATGGTCGTGATGACGATTTCTGACAAAGCGAAGGATGGTCAACGAGGCACGTTGGAGTTTCTGCTCACTTCGCATCCGCTGGATTGTCCTGTCTGCGATAAGGGCGGCGAATGTCCGTTGCAAAACTTGACGATGGCGTTTGGTCCCAGCCAGAGCCGCTTTATCTACGACGAAAAAAATCATCTCGAAAAACAAGTCCCACTCGGCGAGTTGATCTGGCTCGACCGCGAACGCTGTATCCAATGTGCGCGCTGCATCCGCTTTCAGGATGAAGTTGCGGGCGAGGCAGTTCTCGGCTTCGATGAACGCGGACGAAATACGCAGATCGTATCTTTGTCTACCCCTGGGTTCGATTCTGTTTTCTCGGGCAACACTACCGACATCTGTCCCGTCGGCGCGTTGACTACTGCGGACTTCCGCTTTGGCGCGCGTCCGTGGGAACTCAAAGCGCAAGCATCGATTTGCACGCAATGTCCAGTTGGGTGCAACACCACGCTCAATACGCGCCGCGAAGCCAAGTCTGCGGGCGAGATCGTTGTCAAGCGTGTCATGCCGCGCCAGAATGAAGAAGTGAACGAGATCTGGCTGTGTGACAAGGGACGCTTTGCTTATCACTATACTGAAAGCAAGAAGCGACTGACCAAGCCGCTTGTTCGTAAGGATGAAAAACTGGCGCGTGTTTCATGGACTTCCGCAGTGAGTCATGCCGCAGAGAATTTCTTGAAATTCAAAAAAGATTTTGTCGTGCTGGCTTCGGGCAGACTAGCAAATGAAGACCTGTTCAACTTGAAGTCACTGGCAGATACGGTGGGTGGCAAAGCCATTTTATATTCCGATATGGGCGGCGGTGACCTGACTTCGCTGGTCGGTGTGGGGCAGGGGACGAACATCGGCGATATGGGCAAGGGTGACGCAATCCTCGTTGTTGCTTCAGACTTGTATCAGGAAGCGCCAATCTGGTGGCTGCGAGTCAAGCAAGCCGCTGACCGTGGCGCAACGCTCATTGTCGCGAATCCGCGCGAGACCAAGCTGGATAAATTTGCGAAGTACGTTATCCGTTATGCGTATGGCGATGAAGTGAAAACGATCAACGATTTCAGCAGGAAGACCAAAATTTCCGATGAGTTTGCGAAGGCGAAGAATGCCATCATTTTCTACGGCAGTGAGGGACTTGGCTTGAACGGCTCGTCAATGCTTGCATCCGCGTGCGCCACACTTTTGAAAGAGACCGAGCACATCGGCAAGCCGAACAACGGTTTGGTGGGTGTCTGGCAGAGAGTCAACGACCAGGGCGCCTGGGAAGTTGGTTTCCGCCCCGAACCTGATTTGGAGAAGGCGCTCAAAGGCAAGGCGGTTTACATTGTCGGCGCTGACCCTGTGGACGATGACCCTGCTTTGGCGAAGGTGCTCAAGGGCGCGAAGTTTGTGGCGGTGCAGGATATTCTCGAAACCGCAACCACCGAAATTGCGGATGTTGTTTTCCCCGCACAGGCTTTCACGGAACGCGAGGGAACTTTCACCTCTGGTGAGCGCCGCGTGCAGCGTTTCTATGCGGCTGTGCCTGCAAAGGGTGACTCGAAACCTGATTTCGCCATCACCTCTCAGCTTGCCAAAGAGATGGGCGTGATTCTCGAAGGTTCGTCTGTTTCGGTTGTGTTTGATATTCTGGCAAATTCACTCGATGCGTTCACTGATCTGAGTTATGAAAAACTTGCTGAGGTGCATGGTCA
>JAIFKY010000232.1 GCA_020049345.1 Anaerolinea sp. | reverse complement strand
GGAGTCTTTGCGCGCGTGGCAGACGCGATCTTCAAGCCGGTGGTCGAAAACTTTCGTCCGCAGATGATATTTGTTTCCGCAGGTTTTGACGCGCACTGGAACGACCCAATCACCTCGCTGGGGTTATCCACGCAGGGATTTTTCAACATTTCCAAAAAACTGGTTGATCTTGCAGATGAACATTGTCACGGAAAGATTGTCTTTGTGTTGGAAGGCGGCTACGACCCGCGCAACGTTGCCAACGGGGCATCTGCTGTCTTCGACGCATTGACCCACTCAACGGTCGGGAAAGACGCGGGCGATCCATCGCCTCATCGCGAATCAGATCACGAGTCGCGCATCGCTGAAATCTGCAAATGGCACGGGATAAATTCAATGTAAAATTAGTTTTTACTCGTAATGAACCAAGGAGCAAAAGATGCAAAAAGACGAAAACAAAAAATTTGTTGAACTCGAATGGATTTGCCCCAATTGCGATGGCAGGAATAAAGGCTCGAAAAAAACCTGCGCGAACTGCGGCGCGCCCCAGCCGGACGATGTGAAATTTCACCGCGCGGCTGATGAGAAGATCATCACCGACGAAAAAGCGGTGGCGGCGGCCAAAGCCGGCGCAGACATCCACTGCGGATTTTGCGGCACGCGCAACCCGGGCAACGCGGTCAGTTGTTCTCAATGCGGCGGCGATCTAAAGGAGGGCAAGGCGCGCCAGTCGGGACAGGTTTTGCAGGCGGCTGCGCCCGCGCCGAAAGCCGTCAACTGCTCGAACTGTGGAGCCGAAAACCCGGGCACCGGCCGCGTGTGCAAGGAATGCGGCGCGCCGATTCAGGCGGCTCCCGTTGCGGCGGCTTCGCGTCCGGCGCAAACTCCGACGGCTTCAAAAACTCCAGCCGCTGCGCCAAAGAAAGTGAATTGGCTGTTGTTCGGCGGCATTGGCGCGTTTCTCTTAATCTGCTGTATCGCGGCGGTGATGCTCTTTGCCGTTCCGACCAAATCGGTCAAAGGGACAGTGACCGACCTGCAATGGCAAACCTCTGTGCCTGTGCAGGAAATTCAGCCTGTAAATTATTCCAACAAAAGCGGCAGCGCCCCCATGGATGCCTACAACGTTTCATGCCGCACGGATAGCCAGGAAGTGTGCGAAGATAAAACAGTGGATCAGGGCAACGGATTTGCCGAGGTAGTGCGCGAATGTCACACCGAAAGCGAACAGTACTGCGATTACACATTGGACGAGTGGAAGACCATCCAAACTTATACGCTGGACGGGCATGACAACTATCCCGTGTATGAAAATCCCAGCATTACGAGCAATCAGCGCACCGGCACAGCCTCAGAGACTTTGACTGTGATCTTTAGCGTGCCCAACGGGCAGGAATCCTACACGGCTGGGTCAGTATCTGAGTTTCAGCAGTTTGAGATCGGCGGCGTGTGGACTTTGAAAATGAACGCAATGGGCGGCGTGATGGGCGTGGAGAAGTGATTGGGAAGTGAGTAATAAGTAACAAGTAATGAGTAATGAGTAAAAGGCTCCTGATCTAGTCGGGAGTTTTTTATTTCTCATTTTTTGTTTCTCACTTCTTGTTTCTTGTTTCCTCACCACCCAATCGGTTTATAATTCCTTGCATGTCTTTCAGCGAACTTTTAACAACCTTTGCCAACAACCTGCTTCCTATTTTTCTGGTGAGCGGAGCGGGCTTTCTACTTGGAAAATTTCTCACCGTGGATTCGCGTTCGCTGGGGCGCGTGGTCTTTTATGTTTTTAGTCCCCTGCTTGTGTTTGACCTGATGATAAAAAGCACCTTGAATTTACGGCAGGCATTCACAACCATTGCATTCACCGCCTCAATCATTGCTGTGATGGGAACGTTGGCTTTTCTGCTCGGCAAATTATTCCGACTGGAAAGGCCGTACCTGCTGGCGGTTATTCTAACGGTGGCCTTCGGCAACACTGGCAACTACGGGTTGCCGCTGGTCAAGTTCGCTTTTGGCGATGATGCGCTGGCGGTGGCATCCTTATTCTATGTCACCACAACCATCCTCTTTAACACCATCGGCGTGGTCATTGCATCTCTCGGCCACATGGATTTGAAATCTGCCCTGTTAGGGCTGTTCAAACTGCCGATCATTTACGGCGTAGTTCTGGCGCTTCTCATAAAAGGTATTGGAATTCAATTGCCTTTGCCTATTTCACGTACAATTGAGATCGCCGCAAACGGCGCGATTCCCGTCATGCTGATTCTGCTTGGGCTGGAATTGACCCGCATCCAATGGTCGCATAATTTCCGCGCCCTGGGGCTGGGGGTGCTGCTCAAGCTTTTGATCGCCCCTTTGGTTGGGCTGTTGCTTGCCAGTCTCTTCGGTTTACAGCACACAGCACGGCAGGGAAGTGTGCTGGAAGGCGCCATGCCCGCGGCGGTGGCAACCACCGTTGTGGCAACTGAATATAAACTGGAGCCGTCGCTTGTGACGGCCATTGTCTTTTTGGGAACGGTGTTGAGTCCGCTGACGCTGACGCCGTTGATCGTTTATTTGGCGAGGTAATAAAATGTCACATCTGCGAAAGTTGATTTTCAGGGTAGGTATGATCCTCTTGATGCTTGTATCCATTCCGTTGTCCACACCCCAGGCTCAGACACAGGGAGGAATCGTGGTGGAGAATCCCACGGTGGCGATCAACTTTGGGCAGACGCTCACCTTTTCGGCGAAGATCAAATCTTCGATCCCCATCCAACAGGTCTCGCTTCTTTTTCGCGGTGTCGCTGAAGAGGCTACGCGAGTAGAAAGCGTACAGGTGGCGCAGGATGGTTCGGTAAGCCTTACTTACGATGTTTCGCAGAATGTCTTTCCACCTTTTGGTTCAATTGTTTTTTGGTTTCAAGCCACGCTCACCGATGGTCAAACTTACACGAGTTCGCCGATCACATTCCCGTACAACGATAATCGTTTCCCGTGGCGCGAAACAACCCGCAACAATGTAACCGTGCATTGGTACGCCGGAGACGATGCCTTCGGTTCCACCGCGCTGGATGCCGCCGCGAAAGGGATGCTGGTAATGAATGAATTTATTCAGACCTCGCTGACTGAGCCGGTGAATATTTATATTTATTCGAATATCTCCGATCTGCAAAACACTTTAATGTTGGGCGGTGAAGAATGGGTCGGCGGCCACGCCAGCCCTGAGATTGGGGTTGTACTGGTGGCGGTTGCGCCTGGCGCGAGTCAAGCCATTGAGATGGAAACTGAAATTCCACACGAACTGGCGCATGTCATGTTGTACCGTTCGCTTGGCAGTAAATATAAAAACCAGCCCACATGGCTGCTGGAAGGGATGGCTTCAATGATGGAACTTTACCCAAACCCCGACTATGCGCGCGCGATGGAGATTGCAAGCCAGAATAATTCCCTGTTGGCATTTGAAAACTTGTGCGATTCGTTTCCAGCCGACGCGGGCAATGCCTTTTTGGCGTATGCCCAATCTCAATCATTTGTAAATTACATCCGCGAGACGTACGGCACATCGGGGCTGGGGCGATTGACCAATTCCTACGGCGATGGATTCCCCTGCGAACTTGGCGCGACAAATGCGCTCGGCACCCCGCTTAGTCAACTGGAATCGCGTTGGCGCGAAAATGTATTGGGACAAAATGTTGTAGGTGTGGCAACGCGCAATCTTTCGCCTTTTATTTTATTAATGCTGTTGGTGCTGGTGGTGCCAATTTGGGGCGGAATTGATATGCTGATCCAAAGGAGGAAACGTGCCAGCCAATCCAAATGAAATTATCCGTGTTCACGTTTGGGTAAAAGGGCGTGTGCAGGGCGTGGGGTTTCGGGCGCATGTGGAATATTTTGCGCTTAAACTTGATGTTTTCGGCTGGGTGCGAAACGTAGGATGGGATACCGTTGAGACGGTCGCTGAAGGAACCCGCGAGCAGGTTGATCAATTTATCGAAATGGTGAAAACCGGTCCGCGCGCCTCACGGGTTGATGAGGCAAGGGTGGAGATGGAAACGGCGGAAGGGTTGAACGGGTTTACGGTGAAGAGAAGTCTTTAGAGAGAGTTTCTTAAAGGCTTTTTACCACAGAGATCACGAAGATCACTGAGAAAAAATTATTAAGAAATCTCTGTGCCCTCTGTGGTTAATGCTCTTTTCTCGTACAAACTTGGACTTACGAAACGCTCTCTAACGTGTAACATTGCGCGTTATGAAAACCCAAGACCGCGTTCTTTCAACGAGACCCATTTGCCAAGTCCGATCACCATGTGATCAAGCACGTCAATATCCAATAGTTTGCCGGCTTGCACAATGGCGCGGGTTACGGCGACATCATCGGGACTGGGGGTTGGGTCGCCGCTGGGGTGGTTATGCACAACAATCAGCGCAGATGAATTCGTGCGGATTGCATCCTTGAATAACTCCCCCACTCTAACCTGCGAAGAATTGACCGAGCCTTTATAAACTTCCACAACTTCCAAAACGCGATTCTTTCTATCGAGCAGAATGACTCGCAAATGTTCCTGCTCCAATGCGGACATTTCATATTGCACAAGCGCGGCTGCATCGGCGGGGCTGTTGATGGATGCGCGTTCTTCAGGCGCTTCAAGCGTCAGTCTTCTGCCCAATTCAATGGCGGCTTTGATCTGCGCGGCTTTGGCTTCGCCAATGGCGTGCTGTTCCATTAACGCTTTTATGGATGCGCGGTGCAAACCGGATAACCCGCCAAATTTTTTCAACAACCGCTGACCAACATCTACCGCACTTTCTCCGACCACGCCCACGCGCAACAGAATGGCGATCAGTTCGGCGTTGGTCAAGGCTTGCGGTCCAAGCGTTGTCAACCGTTCACGCGGACGGTCTGATTCGTGCAAATCTGCAATGCGATAGATGGGCTTGGAATTAGTGTCTGTCATACGAAGTCCTTAACTCGGACAAGCCGAAAAAGATTTAACCACGGAGCGCACAGAGTCCACTGAGAAACCCATTAAAAAACTCCGTGATCTCTGTGGTGAAGATTTTTTTGCTTTTTGTGCAAGAATTTAACTTCTAAGTTCCTACTTTGGTTTTGGCAATTTTACATTAAGCGGCTGGAACCTTATTTTCAAGTCAACATACAAGACTGCGCAACAGCAAGTTAGGCAGTACCGCCAAAACACCTAGCGCGGACCTTTTCTCCCGAACTGCTTTTCGAGATTATCCACCGACAAATGAATCATCGTCGGTCT
>JAIFKY010000307.1 GCA_020049345.1 Anaerolinea sp. | reverse complement strand
TTTAGCAGGTTGTTTTGAGTGCCGAGGGGGAGATTTGGACTCCCGACCAAGGGCTTATGAGTCCCCTGCTCTGCCACTGAGCTACCTCGGCGTTTTCGTGGTGAGCGGGGCAAATATTACTATGGGAATAGGCATTTGTCAACGTGAGATACTGGGTTTCAAAAGACATGGAGCAAGGTTTGCGTCCATGTCTTTTTTTGTTTCAGAAAATAATTACCAGAGCGGAAAGCCGATCCATGCGGTTAACCAGGCTGCCATGGGGGGGTAAATCTGCAAGCCGATTACGCCGACAATAATGCCCAAAATTGCACCTGCGATCACATCTGAAAGATAATGCACGCCCATGGCAACACGGGCTAGTGAAACCAGCGGAGCCCAAACCCACAGAAGGATGATCAGCCAAAGGGGAGCAAGCGCCGCGCCCACCACTGCGATCAAAAATGCGCGTGCGGCATGTCCAGACGGGAACGAGTGTGGATCTGTGTTGCGATAAATTCCGCCCCACTCGCCCTGCGGTCTTTCACGGCGGACGAGGAATTTGATTGCCAGCACAACGCCCGCCAAGCCGAGGATGCCGAAGAACTCAACGACTTCCCATTGCTTCCAGACAGGGTTGCTGAAAAACCAGAGAAGGATGAGCGCCAGCGCCCAAAACCATGAATCGCCAGAGTGGGCGAGGAATGCGGCGATATTCCGCAACATGCCCGGTTTTTCAGCCACCCGCATTTGAGCAGAAAAACGGGCGTCAAGTTCAAGCAAAGAACGCAAATTCATTTTTGCTTTGCCTTCGTTTTTACTGGAGCTTTCGCTTTGGGTGAAGTTTTCTTTTTGGCAGGCGCGGCTTTCCGCTTTGCGGCGGCTACTGCTTTCTTTGTTTGACTGGCAAGGTCTTCACGCATGATTTCCAGTTGATGCGGCTTGTCTACATCCATGCACGGTTCAGCCTTATCCCAAATAATGATGCGTCCCTTGATGCCAATTCGCGCGCAGGCTTTGTCTGCCAAACCCTGCAAGGTGATCTGGCGCGTAAGTAATTGAAAAAGTGTATCCCAGCCAATGACACCCGCCGAGGCTAGGGGACTCTTGCGGTTACCGATCAATTTTTCCCAAGTGTCCAGATGTTCTGTTGTCATGCTGACGTGAATGACGTTTACATCTGCGCCACAGACTTGCATATCCTTTAATTTTGTATATGTGCGTTTGGATTCCGGAAAGCGCGATTCCATCACATCACGCGGACAAACGCCGTAATAAATATCATCTCTGGTTTCCATGGCGGTGGTTGTCAGCCAATCGACCATTTCTGGTTTTAGCGCTGGAATATCTGAAGAGACAAGCAGAACATACTCGGTCTTCTTATTCAACTCAACAGACTTACTTACGCCTGCAACAATGTTGGCGAGCATGCGTCCCTGATTGGAAAGATAATGCAGGGGTTTTTTGCAGGTCAGTCCGCTTTTCGGCGTGAGACCGATGACGATCACATTATCCACTTCCTTCGAATCGCTGAGGGCATCCAACACCCACTGCACCATGGGCTTGCCTGCAACATCAATGAGCGCTTTGGAATTTCCGTTGGAATAAGCATATAAAGGGTCGCCAGGCTGCGGAATTCCTCCGGCAGTTACGATTGCATCCATAATTAATTCAACTCCTGTAATTGTGGCTCAAAGCCGAGTTTGTCGAGCATTTCAGTTAATTCGGGCCAGGTGAGCGGTCGTCCCTTGCCGGCGACAGCCACAAGCGCGGCTTCCATCATGTTGGTGCCGAATGAGCGTCCGTCCATAACGGGGGTGGTGGTGACTAGATATTTCACGCCCGCCTTGCGGAGTTCTTCCACGTTTTCGGCTGTGGTGGTGTTGGTGACAATAACCTTGCCTTCCAGTTTATCGGGCATAAATCTTCGGATCAAATGGAAGTCGCCGGCGATGACTGTTGCCCATTCGTAATATTTTCCCCATTTGGGGGTGCGCTTTTCCTGCTTTTCGCCGAGGGGATAGATCCACGAGTAGGGTAGGCGCCCAGCAATGGGCATGAGCAACGCGGCGAGCGTCTTAAGTTGTCCAAGCGTGTGAATAACAAATGGAAGGTCCAGCCCAAACATCAAGTCGCCGAAGACCGTTTCATAGCCGGCGTCCACAAATGCTTTGGAGAGTCCCCAGCGGTCAACACCTGCTGTCATCAGCACTTTGCGACCGCGAGCGTTAATATAATCTCCAATTTTCTGGTCTATAAAAGCGGGGGCTTTATTTTCAAGCGTGTTCTTTAATCCTGTGCCGTCTACCAATGGCGTTTTTTTGACGTAGCGCGCCATCGGCAGTACCGAGTAAAACGGATACCATTTTCCATCTGTCATGGCGCCCAAATCGCCGCCACCCATGCCGAAGGCATCCACGGTACCGTCGAGTTCCTTATATTTCAGGGCAGCGGCTTCTATATCCCCGTCGGTGCCGATGCGTTCAATGCTGACTTTTTCACCAAGCAGGGTTACTTCAACTGCTTTGTTCCTTTTAGATGATCCTATGCTGATGCTGACTGCACGTTTCATTAACAATCCTCCAAAGATGAGATAATGCCATTTATAACACCAAATCAGGCGGCGGGTTCGGTTTGAAGCGTGAAGAAGAATGTCGCCCCATTTTTTACTTCGCTCTGCACCCAAATCCTGCCGCCGTGGACTTCGATAATTCTCTTAACAAGGGCAAGTCCAATTCCTGTACCTTCAGAGTTGGCGTCTAATTTATTGAATAATCCAAAAATGCGGTCATGATGAATGAGGTCAATGCCAATGCCGTTGTCTTTGACATAAAAAACCGGCTTGCCGTTTTCATATTCGGATTGTCCGATTTCAATACGGGGGTTGGGTTGGTTTCCAATAAACTTGGCGGCATTATCAATTAAGTTTTGAATCACTTCGATCAGGCGTTGGCGATCTCCATACACCCATGGAAGGTTTTCCTGAATGGAGACGTGAATGCCCTTGCTCTGAATCTGCCCCTGCACAAGTTCAACGGCTTCGCGCGCAAGTTCTTCAAAACTGATGCTTTGACGCGGGTTCATCAAGCGTCCAATGCGCGTGAGTTCAAGCAACTCATTGAGCAGCAGTTGCATTTTGTCAGTGGCATTGGCAATGCGTTGAATGTCCGCCTTCAAGCGAACTGTATTGCCGCTGGCGGCATCCTGCTCCAAAAAGCCAAGAAAGCCCTTGATGGTGATTAGCGGCGATTTAAGATCATGCGATACCGTGTATGTGAAACGCTCCAGTTCGCCGTTTTTTTCCTCCAATTCATTAATGAGTTTCTCGCGCTCAGTCTCGATCCATTTACGCTGGCTGATGTCGCGTACCATCATGATTGCTGAGTTGGGGGTGATGGCTGAGATGCGCGCCTCGAAAAACTGGACTTCCTCGCCGGGGGGAAGTCCATATTCAAAAGCATGTATCTGATCAGTTTCGAGCGCGCGCCCAAGTGCAAACATCGTTTGCGCTGCAATTGCCGGCGGAAATATGTCTTTTACATTTTTTCCAATAAACTGATCGGGCGATATCTCGGGAGATAGTTCGGCAGAAGCCATAAAGTCCAAAAAAATTCCAGTGCCTGATAGTTCAAAGATCATATCGGGAATGGCATTGAGGATGGCGCGCATGCGTTCTTCATTCTCTCTAAGCGCGCGTTCTGCCTGACGTTGTTCGGATACGTCATAGAACATGCAGAGAATGCAGAGTTGATCATCAATGTAAAGCAATTCGTAAAATGCTATCGTGGTTCTGCGCGGTTGGTTTTCTTTTTCAAATTCAACCGGAATGTTATGCAGGGAACGCTTTTCAAGCAATTCTTGAACGAACTCGCTTCGCTTTTGTGAGTTGCTCCACATATTTAAGCTGACTGGAGTATGCCCAAGCGCCTTATCAGGTTTCAATCCGCTCAACTGCCAAAATGCAGGATTGGCTTCCAAAAACATTCCATCCTCTAATGTGACAATGGCTATGGCAACGTATCTATTATTGAACACCTTGCGAAAGCGTTCTTCACTGGAGCGCAGAGCGGATTCGGTGTTTCGGCGTTCCTGCAATTCTTTTTGCGCTGTTTCATATAAACGGGCATTATCAATGGCTAGTGATGCCAGCGCGGCAAAACGTTCCATCAAGTTGATCTGTTCCTGTGTAAACGTTCGATCTTGTTCGACAAAGGAGATTGCAAGCACGCCAATAATTTCGTCTCCTACTTTCAAAGGGACGCCCATCACGGCATTAAAACCCGCGTCAATAAATTCGGGCAGTCCTTTATTCCAGGCGCGATAGTCTTGAACGGTCAATTGTTGACCACTTGCCCAAACACTTCCTGTTACTCCCTCGTTTTTCAAAGTGCGCGTTCCGTTATATTGAGAAAGAATGCCACGCCCTACATCTTGTTGAAGCGCGGAACCGTCTGGCAAGACCAAATCAATCATGCCATGCTGGGTCTTGAGCAGGTCGCAGGCGCGCGTTAGAATGGATTCAAGTAATGGTTGAAGTTCAGAACGGTTCAGCAAACCCAGAGCGGTCTCGTTCAAAGCGGCAAGATAATCTGCCTGTTTTTGTAATTTATCCTCGGCGCGCAAGCGTTCCTGCAATTCCAGCCTGGCAGATTGCAAAGTGCGCGACCAACTCGAAATCAGGAGGTAGATTAGCACCCCAATAAGAATAATAATGGCTGAAAGATCGCGCGTGTAACTAATGGGATCATCCACATGCAGCGCCCGCAACCCCTGTTTTTCCATAATGGCAAAATACCACATGGCAACCATGCTTAAACCGCCCACGAAAGATGCAAAACGCCAACCCAACAAAAGGCTGGAGAATATAATCACGACGATATAAGCGGAAATCGCCGCATCACGAATACCATCAGCCTCCCAGGCTTGATAGGTCATGGCAATCCACAATGCGCCAACCAGGAACATACTTGCGCCACGCACATATCCGCGACGGATCATGATCTGCCCCCCCGCCAATGCGCTAACCACTGCCAATAAAACCAATAACGGCACATATCTATTTTCTGTCCAAACAATGAGACGGAAAATAATAATCGCTGAAATAATGGCGATGGCGATCCAAACAAAACTATTAAGAATCGACGCAACTCGCGTTTCTTCTTCGTTCGCAAAAATAGGGGCGGCGATTAAACGATGCAAACGGTTGGGCATGATGTTTCATTATATATCAGTCTTTTTACAATGGGCACATGCATTTTCATCAAAAAAAGCGGGATCGCCAATGAAGGCGATCCCGCTTTTACTAAAATCGTTTGGGGCGTTTCAAAATTTATCGCGCCAGCAGGTCTTCCAAAACTTTCCGTGAAGATGCTTCCACCACCGCATGTTGGCTGCCGCCGTGCGAATCCATGGTCACGACAACAGGGAACTCCTTGACTTCGATGACCCAAATTGCTTCAGGCACGCCAAAATCCAATTTGAATACGCCATGCACTTTGGTCACAGTCTGGGCAATGTAGGAAGCAGCGCCGCCAATGGCGTGGAAGTAGACAGCGGGCGTTTCTTCACAGCCCTTCAAAGTCTTTGCACCCATTCCGCCTTTGCCAATTACGCCTTTGATGTTGAAATGTTTCAGCACATCGGCTTGATACGGCTCTTCGCGAATGGATGTGGTTGGTCCCGCCGCCACAAACTTGTAGTCTTTTGTGTCGAGTCCTGAGACCACAGGTCCGCAGTGATAAATGACTGAGCCGTTCAATATTTTTTTCAATTCTTCATATACTTGCAGATCATCACCCTGCGGAGCGCGGGTCTTTTTGATAAACGTGTCAATCATCCATTTATGTACGGCGTCGCGTCCGGTCACCATCATGCCAGAGAGCGCAACTGCGTCGCCGACTTTCAACTCACGGATGACTTCATCACTAATTGGAGTGGTTATTTGTTTCATCACATTCTCCTAACTCAGACAAGTCGAAAAAAGATTTAGACATAGAGAACACTGAGGTCACTGAGAAAACCTTTTAAAAGTCTCCGTGCGCTTTGTGTTCTCTGTGGTAAAGATTTTCTTATTTTTCGCGCAGCGCAAAGATTCACCTTATAAGTTTCTAATCGTAAATTATCTCTTCGCCTTTCACCGTCAGCTTACGGCGGCGATATGCCCAGCACATATATGAAACAGAGACAAAATACGAGGCGGGCAAACGACTCAAACCGATAATTTTTGTATCCAGCACGGTGGTCTTGCCACCAAACCCCATGGGACCAATTCCCATTTCGTTGGCTTCGCCCGTCAGGCGTTCTTCCAACTCGGCAAGTTTTGGATCTGTGTTGCGCGTGCCCATTTCGCTAAACAATACTTCCTTGGATTTGATATAGGATGTACCCCGATCACCGCCAATGGCAACGCCCAAAATGCCGGGCGCGCAACCCTGACCCTGAGCCTTTTGTACCGCATCTAAAACAACTTTCCGCACGCCAGCCATGTCACGCCCCGCGCCAATGGAATTATCTGGCAGGGAATATTGCCGCCCCACGTTCTCACATCCGCCACCTTTAAGCATCAACTCGATGGTGAGGTCATCACCTTCCACTTCTTCAAAATGGACGTAGGGGAAATCATCGCCGCCGAGGTTGTTGCCGGTATTTTTATCGTAGATGGCATCCACGGCGTTTGGTCGCATAAATGACCGTTTGGTTGCTTCTGCCAAAGCAGAGCGGATCTGCCCTTTGAGTTTTATCGTAGACCAGCCCACAGGGTAATGCACATAAAAAATTGGTGTGCCGGTATCCTGACAGATCGGCGTGGATTTTTCACGCGACAGGTCAATATTCTTGAGGATGGTCTCCAACGCCCCGCGCGCAGGGGAGCCTGGTTCTTCTTTTTCAATCGACTCGCGCAGTTTCTTTTCCACATCAGGCGGCAGGCTGGATGATGTGCGGCGGATCAGTTCGAGGATTTCATTTGTTAAATCTCGCATAGGGGAGCCTCCAGGATTTTGATTAATCATAATCCCGAAGATATAAAAATGCCATTCAAAATGAACGGACTTTGGCATGGTTTTCTCAAAGTAGAAAACGCTTAACGAAAATTTGACCAACTTGCGCTTTTCGCGTTATGAGAATGTTTAATAAATTAACCACAAAGTCACCAAGACGCAAAGCCACAAAGTTTTTCCCTTCGAGTCTTTGAGACTTCGTGCCTTGGTGGTCAAACTTCCGAAGTCTGTGAGTTCAACTGCGCGTCAGTTTTACCCGCATCACATATTGATTAACCGCGCCGAAGCGATATTTGTAATCTTCATCGCCGCGCATGAAATCAAATTCAGAGCGTTTGTTTTCACAAGCCCACTGCAAGACATGTCCCAGCAAAACCCAGCCGGGGGAAAGGTCCATAAAGCCACGGTTGACGCCGGCGTTGTAGCCCCATAGTTTATTGTTGTAGTCAAAGTTGAGATTCGCCGCAATGCGCTGACCATCGGCTTCGAGGAAGGCCAACCAGAGCCAGCCGTGTTCGTGCGCGGTGCGAATGATTGCTTTCATTTGGTCGCGCATGGCATCATGTAGAAAGCCGGCTTTCCCTTGATCATGTTCCATGAGACCAAGAAACGAGTCTATTTCAGATTCAACGTCGGTCAAGTCTGAGATGTACCAGCGTACGCCGCGTTCGCTCGCTTCGCGTTCGGCGCGGCGCATTTTACGGAGTATCTCGTGGCGCTGTTTCTTTTCTACGCGGCTGAGATATTCGTCAAAGTCACCGTTTAAGGCGATGCGCGGGGTAGGGCGATACATCTCTTCGAGATGAGTCCAGCCGCGTTGTGCCGATTCTGCTTTGAGCGCAGACAGGGTGGGTGAGGAATCGGGTAGGTTATACCAATCGAGACCCGACCAACTATCGGGTAGGGATGATGCGAGGAAGTCCAACAATCCAGTGAGGAAGGGCGCGTGGTCATCCATCCGCACAATCAAATCCAGATAGTCAGAGATTTCGATGCTGCCAATTAAAAGAAGCGCGGACTGCCCGTCATATTCTGAAATGAAAAGCGGCGCAATACCAACCAGTTTTTCATCTTCGCGCGCGCTGACCAAAACCAATTGGGCGTTTTGGAAGAGCCATTCGCCGCCGCCGCGATGCTGCCACCATACGGATTGATATTCGTAACGCAAAAAAGGGTTGTCGCTAATCGAGCCTGATAACAGGTCGTTCCACTCTTGTGGATTAATTTCCGAGAAATCTTTGTGAAGTGTATATTTCATAGCCGCCGAATTTTACCAGTTATAATGATAGGGATTAACTAAATCGTCGAAAATAATTTTACAGCCCATCCCTGCTCTTTCGGGGGCTAAGCCCCCGAAAAGCCAAAGGTGTGTCTGAAAACTTTCAACAGACTACTTAGTTATTAGGAATTGGTGATTAGGTTTGAGGCAGAGTTTTTATACTTCTTACTTTTCACCTCTTTTACGACATGCGCTTAAGGTTTTTTCTTACATGACTCTTGACATCACTCTATCCCCGCTTTACCGCATCAACGGACAGGAAATTGCCAGCCTGCCTGGGTTGTTTGCGCCTACTCCACCACAGAACGCGGCGCGCGGTCGTGAAAAAGATCGTCTGATTGTATATTTATTGCTGACGGGCAATTCCGTTTTTTCGACCAGTGAATACATGCAGGTTGCAAAAGATGCGGCGAATATTTTTTACCAAACTTCAGGTTCGCTCACCAGCGCACTGCGGATTGCCGCCGATCTGGTGAATAAAACCCTGCTTGACCGCAATATGACCACCAGCAAGAACGGTCAATTTGCGGTGGGCTGGTTGACCCTTGCGGCATTGCGCGAAACTCAATGCACGCTTGCATTAAGCGGTCCCATGCACGCCTACTGGTTCGGTCAAAATGAAATGCGCCATATCCACGAGCCAGTCACTTCGGGCAAAGGTCTTGGCACAAATCAAACTACAAACATTCATTACTCGCAAACCACGCTAAGAGCAGGCGACCGGTTGTTCTTTTTGGGCAGAACCCCAGACGCATGGAGCAGCATCCTCAACGACCCCAGCCCCGATTCTCTGGATTCAATGCGCCGCCGCTTAATCACGCTAACCCGCGACGATCTAAACGCAGTGTTGATGCAAGCCACAGATGGCGCGGGCGTTTTGAATTTATTAAGCGGCGCAGTTGAGATAAAAGATGATAAAAAAGAGGAAAGCGCCGCGCCGCTGCCAGCAACTGCAAGCCTGCCTCATGCCCAACAGGCAGTTCCTGCGCCCCAGGTTGAATCTGCCACTGCGCCCACCGCACATGTCGTTCAACCTTCGGCGTACACAACCGCCCCACAGCGTGAAGAAATGCCGCAAGCCAACCCTTTATCGGGACTACCTCGAAACACTGCGCCGCGTGATTTTCCGGCATCCATTCCAAGGATACAACCCGCCCCCG
Source organism: Anaerolinea sp. (assembly GCA_020049345.1). GTDB lineage: Bacteria > Chloroflexota > Anaerolineae > Anaerolineales > Villigracilaceae > Villigracilis. The sequence goes on along the minus strand of JAIFKY010000307.1, from coordinate 8,378 downwards.
CAGAACCTGTAATTCCTGTAATCATGGAAAGGGAAAATACCCCGCCTGTGATCGCAATGGAAGAAATTCCCCAATTCCCAAAAATAACCGCGCCTGTAAAAGAACCAGAGCCGCAGACTCCGCGCGAACCTTCAGCGCGCACGCGCCAGACCGCAAAGGCGCTGGCAACCGGCATTCAATCCACGCGCCGTATCAGCGAATTTATCAGCGAGAAGTTGAAAAACTTTCTGCCGCGTTTACTGCCGAACACAGAGTCCAATGAAACCATTGCGCCATCCAACACGGCAATGATATTTACGGCAATTTTGATCCCTTTGATGGTGGTCACCATTTTGAGCGTGGTTTACCTGCGCTATGGGCGCAGCCAGCAATATGAAACTTATCTTGCGCAGGCACAAGAGATGCAGGCGCAAGCGCTCACACTCAATAATCCCATAGAGCAACGCCAGGCATGGGAAAATGTTTTATTAAGCGTGGAGATCGCCGAATCACACCGCAAAACGCCTGAGACGGCCGCAATTCGTCAGCAAGCAAATACCAACCTCGACAAATTGCTGGGCATCACGCGGATGCAGTTCAATCCGGCATTCAGCAGCAACCTCAACATTGATATCAGCCGTATGGCCGCCAGTGAAACAGATTTATTCCTACTGAACGCGGCCAATGGTGAAGCGTTGCGCGCACAGCCCACAAACAACGGACGGGGCTTCCAACTGGATACGACCTTTAATTGCAAGCCCGGCGTGTACGGCAATTACACCGTTGGCAACCTGGTGGATATTTTGACCCTGCCGGTCTTGAATTCGATCAACGCCACACTGCTCGGCATTGACGCCGCCGGAAACCTCTTATACTGCGCGCCAGGACAGGTGGCGTTGGCAATTCCCCTGCCGCCGCCAGATACCAACTGGGGTCGCGTTACCGCCTTCACACTGGAAAACGGAAACCTCTATGTCCTGGACGCAAGCGCGCGCGCTGTATGGGTCTACAACGGCAAAGACGGCACATTCATTGACCGCCCCTATTTTTTCTTCGGCGGGCAAACCCCTGAAAAGCAGGATGTGATTGACCTTGTCATTTCTGGAGACGATTTGTACATGCTTCACGCAGACGGACATCTCTCCACCTGTTCGTACAGCCGCATCGAATCCAAACCCACGCGCTGTCAGGATCCGTCACCGCTGTCGAATCCTTTTGCGGCGTATCAAAACGAAAACCTATTTGCGAGCGCAAACTTTACACAAATGCTCTTTACCGCATTGCCCAATCAATCCATTCTTCTATTGGATGCAGATACCCAGGGCGTGTTGCGTTTTGCGCCGCGTTCGCTTGAATTACAAAATCAATTCCGACCGACAACAGGCTCGACAAACCCGATCTCATCTGGTCCAGCCGATGCAATAGCAGTTGGGCCGAATCATATTTTGTATCTGGCCATTAACGGACAAATCTATTTTGCAACAGACATGCCATGATCCACTGGCAAAATATGCCGCATTTCATTAATGGTATCCACAAAAAAAACAACCGCATAGCGACAAATAAAAGCGAGAAGATTCTGCCGATTAATCAGAAAACCCCGCCCATCAAGGCGCGCCCGCCAAGGAGAAATCATGCTCAATTTTTTCGATACACTCGTTAATCTTTTCAAGCCCGCAAAATACCCAGCCGATAGCGACACCGAACCCGCGCAGATCACCCAGAGCAAGGTACTGGTGATCGTGTACGATCCTGTCATGGATAGAACCACAGGGACGACGCTCTCGCAACAACAAAAGTGGTACCGCCCCACAGACTTGATCAACGGCTTTATGGCTGACCTGCTCCAGATCAGCGGCGGCATGGCGCGGTATCAAATCATTCAACGCGTGGATGTGGACGAATTCCCAGCCAAGACCGACGGTTTCCAATATACGCCGCAAGCCTACATGAATGTTTTGCATGGTACAGCCGCGCCGCACATGCCGCAGGAAGTTAACTACAACGCCATCCTTGCCAAATACAACATTCTACAGCGAGTTGCAAAAAATGAAATTGACGAAGTGTGGGTCTTTGGCTTCCCCCATGCAGGCTTTTACGAATCGATCATGGGCGGGCCGGGCGCGTTCTGGTGCAATGCGCCGGCGCTAAAAAATACAGAAGCAGGCAAACGCCGATTTGTTGTGATGGGCTTCTCCTTTGAAAGATATATCGGCGAAATGCTCGAGGCGTATGGACATCGCGCCGAATCGATCATGGAAAAAACGTTCAGCAAATTAAGCGGCGACGCAAATTTATGGAAACGCTTCATCCGCTATGAAAAAACGTCCGCGGGTAAATCAGCCTGCGGAAACATTCATTTTGCGCCCAACAGCCAGCAGGATTATGACTGGGGCAATCCTGCGCCGGTGATCAGTGAATGTTATGACTGGCAATTAAACTTCCCCAACTTCAAAGGTGACAAGCGCATCGTCGCCACCTCAGAATGGGGCAGCGGCGAAATCCGCGCGCACCACAAATGGTGGTTCAACCACTTCCCGCGCGTGGCAGGGCGCAAAAACGGAATACACCATAACTGGTGGCAATATGTGGTCAAGCCACAGCAAGTGATTTTATAATAATGATTGGATTGAAAAAATTCCGGGCAGCCCGTCATTTTCGGCGGGCTAATTTTGGACATTCAGAAGCAAAACTTCCGAACTTCAGAAATAACCATGCAAAACCGTCCTGATTTTTACGTTTCATTTATTTACCTGCTGGCGGCAATTCCCTATGCCTGGCTGGGACTGTTTGCATGGCGCAAGAGACCTGCGGTGGCAGTCACACCGTTTGCGTGGACAATGCTTGGGCTATCCATCTGGTCATTTGCCTACAGCATGGAATTACTTTTTCCATCCCTGCCCGTGGCGTTATTCCTGACAAAAATTGAGTACCTGGGGATTGTATCCATTCCCGTCTTCCTTTTATTCTTTGCGCTTGAATATACAGGCAAAAGTCATTTACTGACCTTGCAAACCCGTCTTTTGATCTGGGCGATTCCGCTTCTGATTTTGCTTTTGGTGTGGACCAATGAGTTTCACCAATTGATGTGGGATATGGAAACTATGTCCGAAATCGGCGGGCTAAAATTGCTGGATGTCCGTCACGGGTTGTTTTTCTGGATTGGAACCGCTTATTCCTACATTTTGGCGATCTTTGCCAGTATCCTGCTTATCGTGGAAATGGTGCAAAGATCAAGCATTTATCGTGTTCAAATCAGCCTCGTTATTTTAGGAATTCTGACCCCATTGACAGGCAGTTTGATGCACACCAGCAAACTGAACCCCATCCCCGACCTTGTTATCACGCCAATATTATTTCTACCAGCCGCGCTTGGGCTTGCATGGGCAATTGTGCGCTACCGCCTGCTGGAAGTATTACCCCTTGAGCACATTACTGTTCTAAAAAACATGAAAGACGGCATCATTGTGCTTAATTCGAATAAACGCGTTTTATATATCAATCCATTGATCGAAACGTTGATCGGGCGGCTGGAAACGGACGTAATCGGACAGCCGCTAAATTACATTTCAAAAGAATATGGGGAAACACTGGCTTCGTACCTGACTGGGCGGGAACACCAAACCGAGATGCTGATCGGAACGGGCGATCAGGCTAAGGTTTTTGAGGTGTCGGTTTCTCCAGTTGCGTCTTTGAGGGATTCGAAAAATCTGCATGGACCCGACAGCATGATCACCCTGCACGACATCACTGAACGCAAAAAGACCGAGACCGCGCTCAGCAGGCGCGAGACGATGATGTCTGCCATCAGCCTGGCCGCCGAGCAATTTCTGAAAGAGTCAACATGGGAACATACCGTGCCCGGCATATTGGAAAAAATCGGTCAAGCCGCAAACGTCAGCCGTGTTTATGTATTTATGAATTATTCAGATGAAAAAAACATCATCTACTCCAGCCAATGCTACGAGTGGTCTGCGCCAGGAATTATGCCCCAGATCAACAACTTGAACCTGCAACATGTAAACCTGCGCGAAGCAGGGTTTAGCCGCTGGGAGGAATTGCTCTCAAAAGGAAAACCAATTTACGGTTTCCTGCGCGACTTTCCCGAATCAGAACAAAGCGCATTGCGAGACCAAAAAATTCTTTCCATGGCGCTCATGCCTATTTTTGTAGATAACCAATGGTGGGGCTTCATTGGCTTTGATGAGTGCTTGCATGAACGCAACTGGACCGGCACAGAATTGGAATCGCTTCACATTACTGCCAGTATTTTTGGCTCGGCAGAAACCCGCGCCCGAACCGAACAAAAGTTAATCCGCCGCCAGCGGGCATTAAGCCTCTTGCAAGATATTGTCAGCAAAGCCTTGCAGGCTAAAAAATTACGGCACATGACAGAAGATATTGTAGACCAACTGACACAGTTGATCTACGCCAATGAATGTTTCATCACATTATGGGATGAAGACCACACGCAAACTTCCCCGCTGGCGGCCTACGGCACAAGCGGCGATAACTACCTCTCGCTTCAGCCTGTTTCAGGCGAACATACATTTACTGAATTAGCCCTGCATCTGGGTCACACCCTGGTTGTAGATGATGCGTATAACTCACCCTATTTGGATCATGAAATTGCCAAACAATGCCCATCGCGCTCGCTGATCATCCTGCCGTTGATCGCGGCAAAAAATAAACTCGGCGCGTTGATCCTTGCCTTCAAGGAATATCATCATTTTCAACCTGAAGAAATTTCAATTTGCGAACAAGCCGCCGGACTGCTGGCGCTTGCGTTTGAGAAGTTCAAAGCCGTAGAACATGCGCAACGTCGCGCCGCCGCCTCTGAAACTCTGCGAAAAGCGGGCGCGGCTGTTACCGAAGCTTTGGAAATTGACCAAACTGTGGGACGCATTCTTGAACAATTAAAACAAGTGGTACCTTACGACACAGCATCTGTACAATTACTTAATGAAAACGAATTGAAAGTCATAGGCGGAAGCGGATTTGAAGACCTTAAAGCCGTCATTGGGCTGCGCTTCGCTGTGCCGGGCAATAACCCAAACACCATTGTGATCGAAACAGGAAAACCCTATCTTCTGCCAGAAGTAGGCGATGTGTACAGCATATTCAAAGAATCGCCGCACGACCACATCCACTCATGGCTGGGCGTGCCGCTTATTTTTCAGGAACGGGTCATTGGTTTGCTTGCCATTGACAGCACCACACCCAACCAATTTACACAGGAAAACATTACTTTAGCCGTAGCCTTCGCAGATCAGGTTGCGGTTGCGCTTGAAAATTCACGCATTTACGAGCAGGCTCAAAATCAAGCCATCACCGATCCATTGACCAATGTGTACAACCGCCGTGGTTTATTTCAGGTGGGAGAATTTGAATTATTGCGCGCCCGCCGCATTGAACGTCCATTTTCCACTCTCATGCTGGATATTGATCACTTCAAAAGAGTCAACGATCACTACGGACATGCCACAGGAGATCAAACCCTGCGCGGGCTTACAGAACGCTGCCGCACAATTTCACGCTCTGTAGACGTCATTGGAAGATATGGCGGCGAAGAATTTGTGATCCTGCTGCCCGAAACCAACCTCGAATCTGCGCGGATTGTGGCAGAGCGGCTGCGCCAATCCATCACGAACGAGCCTTTTGCCACAGAGGCTGGACCATTGCGAATCACAATCAGCATTGGCGTTGCAGAAGCAAGCGACTTGGACACATTATCTACTTTGATTGAACGGGCAGATACCGCGCTTTATGAAGCCAAACGCGCGGGACGCAATTGCGTAGTCGTAAACAAGACGCCTCAGGCGCGCTCCCAAACTTGATACAAACCCAGGTTTCCCCCATCACCGTCTGATAAAAACGAATCAATCACGCGCATCCCAGCCTGATTCGCCAGCCCAGACAGTTCTGCCGCTGAAAACTGGTGAGCATATCGCAAGCCCTCTCCCCCACTGCGCCAGTCCAATAAATAGTCACCCTCGTCCAAATCGCTTTCGTTAATTCCAACCCTGTCCCACGGTTGAATCCGCGACCTGAGTTTTGCGCTGTTGAGAAATTGCCAGTTGGACAAAATAAATTTGCCGTCATCCTTCATCAACTTGCGAACCGTCCGCAAAATATCCAAACGCATTTCAACCGAGGGGATGTGATGCAAAGTTGCAAAAGCAGTGACCAGTGACCAGCGACCAGCGACCAGCAACTGATTACAAATGCCCGCCAACTGAGTCAAATTAACCTCGCGGAAAGAAACTCCCAGCGTGGATTCTGCATCTCGAAGCAGGGGCAGGCTAAAATCCACGCCAAGAAGCGTTGCCTTGTGACCACGCCCAAACAATTCGCGCAGAAAATGTCCGTTGCCGCATCCCAGATCCAAAACAGAGACATCCGACTGAATGGTTTCAATGATTTTTTTTACCCCAGGCTGCAAACGCTGGCGCGTGGCTGAAAATTGATCTCCAAAATGATTATAAAAATCACTGTTAAGTGCAAGCAGTCGTTCGGCTGTGGATAAATTCATAACGGCATTATACCCATTCAGACGCTGCGTAACGGTATAATCGCAACATGTTATCGGTACATAAAATTGAGAAATTTTCAAAGGAATTTGAAACGAAGACTCCGCAAGAGATTATCGAATGGGTGGCGGATAGATTTTCACCTTACGTGGCAATGAGTTCGTCGCTTCAAACGCAGTCCATGCCGCTGTTACACATGGCAACGCGCATCATCCCTGATCTGCCTGTCTTATTTATTGATACGGGCTACCACTTTTGGGATACGCTCATGTTTCGCGAAAAAATTGCCGAAGAATGGGGATTGAATATTATTGACCTGCGCCGCGCCTCTCATTGGGATTCGTTTGTGCGGCAAAACGCGCGCACATTGCCTGTCGAAGACCCAAACTTGTGCTGTTATTTGCATAAAGTACAGCCCATGCAAAATGCCTTGAAAGGCTACAAAGCGTGGATCAGCGGAATCCGCCGCGACCAGACAGCGGTACGCGCGCGCGCAAATTTCCTGGAATTACAGGAAGACGGACTGCTCAAAATAAATCCATTATTAACTTGGACGAAAGCAGATGTGAGCCAATACATAAAAGAACACAACCTGCCGCAGCACCCGCTTTACGAAAAAGGCTACCGCAGCGTGGGCTGCGCGCCCTGCACCATCGCCGTTGGCGTAAACGATGATGAACGCGCCGGACGGTGGGCTGGGCGCGGCAAAGTGGAGTGCGGACTGCACACCGTTATGTTCAGCAGAAAAGATATTGCCGAATCGCAAAATGAATTTTTATTGGACGCCACAAAAACTGAGGATAAGTAAATCAATTGAGCGCGGTTCATTTCAGTCGAATCTTACAAAGTGTAACGTGTTTCGTAAGAGACTGTTTTATAAGCCCGCTTTTTGACCACAAAGGCACGAAGTCTCAAAGACTCGAAGGGAAAAACTTTGTGGCTTTATTTCTTGGTGACATCGTGGTGAAGTCATTAAACAGTCTCTAAACCTTCAAACAAAATCAAATTATGGAAATTTCTGAACGACGACAACGCTGGAAAAAATTTAACATCCTCACGCCAGAGAAAATTGCACTGGCGCATCATGTGTTGGATGAAATTCGCGCAGGCAGTGAAGTCATGCGCGCACTGCGGACTCATCCGCTGGAGAAAGGTGAAGGCTACCTAACCAAAGCCGCGCTGGTAGCCGCCTACAACCAAATGGTCGAAGCAGGAACGATTGAACCAGACAGGCTTTTACTGGAAAAAATCCGCATGAAACCTATGCGCACTCTTTCGGGCGTAACGACGGTCACCGTTTTGACAAAAGCCTATCCCTGCCCGGGCAAGTGCATCTTCTGCCCCACCGATGTGCGGATGCCCAAGAGTTACCTGCCCGACGAACCCGGCGCAATGCGCGCGCTGGAACATCAATTTGATCCGTACGAGCAAGTCCACGCGCGGTTGCGTGCGCTAACGAATTTGGGTCATCCCACCGACAAGATCGAGTTGCTGATCCTCGGCGGCACATGGTCATCGTATCGGCGCGATTATCAGGAGTGGTTTGTCAAACGCTGTTTCGACGCGATGAACGGCGTCCACCACGGAGACCACAAAGAGCACAGAGAAGAACCAAAAAGAATCTCAGTGGACTCTGTGACCTCTGTGGTAAATCTTTTAAAAGCCCAAACTGAAAACGAAACCGCTGCGCACCGCAACGTGGGGCTGGTGATCGAAACCCGTCCCGATGAAATCAACGCCGACGAATTGCGCTGGCTGCGCCACCTGGGCGTGACCAAGGTGCAGATGGGCGCGCAAAGTTTTGATGATCATATTTTGGAAATCAACAAACGCGGACATGATGTCGAATCGACACGCAAAGCCACAGCC
>JAIFKY010000216.1 GCA_020049345.1 Anaerolinea sp. | reverse complement strand
ATTTCGGCGGCGACTATATTATGTACGCGGGCGATTATTTGGAATTGGGTCACGAATATTTCACGATGAGCGATGATGAATTGCTGGAAAGGTTTATTCCCGCGTTTCAAAAATTCAACCCCGATTTCAAACGGGATTGGGTGAAAAAGATTTGGGTCTACAAAACAAATTATGCCCAGCCTGTGCCTTTGGTGAATCACTCAAAAAATATTCCGGAAATACAAACACCGATCAAAGGATTATTTTTTGCTTCGATGAGTCAGGTCTACCCGTGGGACCGTGGGACAAACTTCGCGGTGGAGATCGGAAGAAAAGCCGCGCGCATGATGTTGGATTAAAACGAACCTCCGAAGTCTGCCCGGACTTCGGAGGTTCTATGAGAGGAGAATGTATGCGTATTCTACGCTCTCAAGATGACAACACGATGAACACAAGGCGGAAATATCAAGCCAGAGTGTGATCTCTGGTTATGGCTTTTATTCATCTACAGACTGCACAGATTAAAGAAAAATCCGCCGAGGTCAGTAAATAACTCACCTTACGCACTTTTGGCGTGTCACCCTGAGCAAAGCGAAGGGTCTCTGAGATAATCGTAGAGGTTCTTCGCTTCGCTCCGCTCAGAACGACACTGCGTAAGGTGTTCCTGTCATGTCATTGCTTCGGGTGAAGGAATTTATATTTTTACGAATCTTAATTCTATATAATCTGTGGATAACATTTTTTGGAAATTAATGTTTGCATGAAGTCAAATCCATTTTCTCTGTGTATAATAGTACAAATATAGTGTTGTAACCTACAAAATGGTATGGTAAAAATATAAAGTTATGACAACCAAACGGGAAAATCAAGCCGACGCTTTTCTACATGCATGGGAAATTATCAATAAAGATGTTTCGATTCCGCCTGAAGAAAAAGAAGGCATACTAAAATTAATTAAAGTATTGGTTGAAATTAGCGAGTCCTCCCCTTCTTTTAGAGAAAAAGACGCGGAAGACAAGTTGTACACCCAAGACATTGTCTCAAAGCATTCTTTGATGACGCTGGTAAAACAACAAGCCGATGAACTCAACTCGCTAAAAACCCTGAGTTTGAATTTAACCTCCAGCCTTGACCTGCAAACCGTACTGGATGCCGTGGTCTCTGAAGCGATGCACCTGGTAAAAAACGCGCGTGCGGCGCATATTTTTTTATACTCACACGGCAAATTAAATTTTGGCGCATCGCTCAATGCAGAGGGACTCAAAAATAAACCGCTTGCCCTGCCGCGCCCTGAGGGTTTGACCTATTTTGTGGCAAACAGCAGGGAAAAATTAATCATTGAAGACATAGCCCACCACCCCATTTATAAAAATATCAACAAAAATTGGAATGGCTCAATTATTAGCGTTCCGCTCAAGTTCAACAACTCCATTGTTGGGGTGATGAACCTTTCAAGGTCTACCATTGGGGGTTTTTCACGCGCCGAATTACGTTTGATCGGCTTGCTGGCAGATCAAGCGGCGGTGGCAATTTCCAATGCAAGTTTGCATAAAATCGTCGCCGAACAGGCAAATACCGACAGCCTGACAGGACTGCCAAACCGCCGCGCACTGGAAGACCGCCTGCAAGAGGAAATCCGCTATTCCAAACGCATGAAATCACAATTCGCAGTTGTGATGATGGACTTGGATGGCTTCAAAGCCGTCAACGATATATTTGGGCATGTCATCGGCGATGAAGTTCTGCACTCTGTCTTCAGTTACCTTGCTGAAAACATGCGCGCAACAGATTTCCTCGCCCGTTACGGCGGCGATGAATTGACCCTGATCATGCGCGAGAGCGGGCTGGAAACCGCCACAATTGTCACCGCCAAGATCGTTGAATTAATGAAAGATTTTAGTTTCCCATTTCCTGCAAACAAAAAAGCCGATCTGGGCATCACAGCCGGAATTGCCATCTACCCGATCCACGCGCAAAACGCCGGTGATCTCTTGCGCGCCGCAGATTCATCTTTATATCAGGGCAAAAAGCACAATCGCGGATCATTCGTTGTTGCCAAGGCTGCCACAGGACCCTTGCGCCAGGCAACTGTTCGACAAAATGACAAAGAATAAAACACGCGGAGAAATACCGGTTTTGCTTGCAACCAAAAGATAAGATATGGGGTTGTATCATTACAAATCCAAATTCAGGAGTTTCCCAATGCCCTACAAAGTGAAACTAATTCTCAACCCCATGGCAGATCTGGGACGCGCCTGGAAAACCGCCAACGACCTGCGCCCCATCGCTCAGGAATTCAAAGGCGAACTAACCTGGAGCGGAACCGTCTACCCAACCCATGCCATTGAACTTGCCAAACAAGCCGCCGAAGAAGGCTGCGACATCGTCATCGCCATGGGCGGAGACGGCACAGTTCACGAAGTGATAAACGGGCTGATGCAAGTCCCCGCAGACAAACGCCCCATACTAGGCATCGTCCCCATTGGCTCAGGCAACGACTTTGCATATTCCATGGGCATCACAGAAAAACCCGCACATGCGCTGGCGCGCGCGCTCAAATGCGAAAATATTCAAACCGTAGATGTTGGCTTAATCACCGACGAACATGGGCGCACGGAATATTTCAACAACACGCTCGGCATTGGCTTCGACGCGGTGGTCACCATTCGCTCGCACAAACTACCCATCGTCAAAGGCTTCCTCATGTACCTCACGGCAGTCATCCAAACCATCATCCTCAACCACAACCCTGCCAAAATGCAAATTGAAACAGACACCAAACAATGGGCTGAAGAAGTAATCATGCTCACATTATGCAACGGACCGCGCGAAGGCGGCGGATTCATGCTCTCGCCCAACTCCAACAATAACGACGGCAAAATGGAATACCTGACCGTCACCAAACTTTCACGCGCCACCATGTTCCGCCTCGTACCCGAATTTCTCAAAGGCACACACACGCGCTTCAAACAAGTCCAAATGGGCGAATTCAAAACATTCAAACTCACATCCAGCCTCCCACTCTACATCCACGCCGACGGCGAAATTTACACAAATTTTGGAAGCGACCTTCACAAGATAAATTTTGAGGTTTTGCCTCAAGCGTTGAGAGTGGTAAAAGGGTAATTGGTAATTGGCGCATTCATCCTTCATCATTCATAATTCATCCTTTCCCCCTCATGCCTGACTTATTTCACACCCTGCTCAAATACGATCTTGGACATCTCCGCATCATTGCTGGATTATGGGGTCTGGAATTGGAATCAAACGATGCCGATTCTGCCGCCGAAGAACTCAGCGCATCCCTTCTGGACCCTGAGCCTGTGCGCGAGACAATGGACATTCTCAAGGCTGATACAGTTACCGCCCTAAAAGCCCTCGTCGCATCCAACGGGAAAATGGAATGGAGCGCATTCACCCGCAAATTCGGCGAAATACGCGAAATGGGCGCGGGCAAACGCGACCGCGAACGTCCACACCTCCAACCCCAATCACCCACTGAGACTCTTTTTTATTACGGACTTCTCGCCAGAGCATTTTTCGACTCAGAAAAAGGCGCGCAGGAATTTGCATATGTTCCTGAAGACCTGTTGGAATTAATGAAACTTGAAGGATTTGAGGAAAAGAAAGAAGAACCACTCGGACGCCTTGCTACTCCGATTGAAAAAGCATTTGAAATTCCCGCCTCTGATCACGTACTGGATGACGCGACAACCTACCTCGCCGCACTGCGCGTGGGCAGAGCGATGTTTGACCTGCAACTTACCGCGCTTTTGACAACAGCAGGACTGTTAAAAAAAGATGCCCCCCAGGCGGAAAAAATAAAATCCTTTCTTGAAGCCTCCCGCGCTGATGCGTTGAAATTTCTAATCGAAGCATGGCAATCTTCAAAAACCTTTGACGAGTTGCGCTTAATACCCAATCTGACCTGCGAAGGCGAATGGCTTCGCCAAAACCAGCCGCAAATCACGCGCGAATTTTTGATGGATTTGGCAAACTCCATCCCCGAAAATAAATGGTGGAGCATCCCCGCCTTTGTCCGCGCCATCAAAGAAAAATTCCCCGACTTTCAACGCCCCGCTGGCGACTATGACTCATGGTTCATCAAACGCGAATCTGACGGGCAATACCTGCGCGGCTTTGCATACTGGGATCAAGTGGATGGCGCATTGGTAAAACACTTCATCCACACCTTGCATTGGCTTGGCATGGTAGATCTGGCCTCGCCAGAGAAAGGCAAGGATGCAACGGCGTTCCGAGTTAAGTCGAAGGTTGAAGGTCAAAGGTCAGACCTTCGACCTTCAACCTTCGACGGAAAAATCGCAATCTCATCCAGTGGAAAAATCACTGTCTCTCAAACATTTTCCCGCGCGGTGCGCTATCAAATCTCACGCTTCTGTGAGTGGGAAGATGCCAAATCTGATGAATACCAATATCAAGTTACAGCGCACTCGCTGGCTCATGCCAAAGAGCAAGGATTACAAGCCGCACAACTGTTGACCTTGCTGGTCAAATATACAAACAGCGCAGTGCCACCTGCGTTGGTGAAGGCACTCAAACAATGGGAAGCGCACGGTACCGAAGCCCGGGTGAAGAATCTGCTTGTGCTAAGAGTCACCAAGCCAGAGATTGTGGATGAGTTGCGAAAGTCAAAGGCAGGGAAATTTCTGGGTGAAATCCTCAGCCCAACGGCGGTCATCATCAAAAGCGGAGCAGAGGCAAAAATACTTGCCGCGCTTGCCGAACTGGGGCTGCTGGCGGAAATTGAAACATGACATTAGTTTGATATAACCATCAAACTCAGAAGCCGCTTTAATTCCATGCGGTCATGTGTAGAAACCGCGTAATTTTCCAACTGCAAGCATGGTTCACCCAAACAGGAGTTTTCATAACTCCTGTTTTGATTCTGGTCAAAAGGCAAAATCCCTGATACAACGCAACACACAAGATGACTCCATTGCAAAAACCAATTAAACACGAAGTCACCAAGACACAAAGCCACAAAGTTTTTCTCTTCGAGTCTTTGAGACTTCGTGTCCTTTGTATTTGAAGACCTTTTTGCAGTAGACTCACAAGATACGCCAAAACTTAACCTGCGGTAAAATACTTTTAACATGAAGGAGAAAAATATGAAAAATAAAACTCAACTGTTTAATCTGTTAATTATTATCGCCTTATTTTTGAGCGCATGTAACCTGCCTTCAAATACTGTTGAAGAAGCAGCCAGCACCCTTGCCGCGCAAACATTGGAAGTCTTGCTAAGCGCCACGCCCGCTGTAAGCGGGGCTACGCCGAGTTT
>JAIFKY010000144.1 GCA_020049345.1 Anaerolinea sp. | reverse complement strand
GCGTCATTAGTGACACAGCTCGAAACGTGGTGGCATACCGCATCCGCCAGGAAAACCCCAAGCTTTCTTCACAGGAAGCCAACCAAATTGCTTTACAGCGAGCATATACATCATGAAAAAAGACCAACCACTAGATATCACCAGTTTCCTCAAATTGATCCTTGATACCCTGAATGCTGCCGGTGTCGAATACTTGATAGGCGGAGCTATTGCTGAATGGGCATGGGGCGAACCGCGTGCAACCCAGGACCTTGATCTTGTCATCAACTTACCTATCGAAGCTGTTGGCAGATTTTCCAAGGAACTTGAGAAAAGGAATATGCTTGTTCCAGTTGACATCATTCTGGATGCGATCGTGGAAGACCGCGCAGATATTCCTCTAAATGCGATCCACATGTATAGTGGACTCAAAGCCGACTTGTATTTGATGCGGGATGGCGACATGCTGAGACAGAGCGCGTTTCAGCGCCGTATCATGGTCGATTATGGTCCGCCGATCGGAAAGGTATACGTCCATTCCCCAGAGGATCTGATCCTGTACAAGCTCATGTATTTGGGATTGAGCGGACAGCCGAAACACGCCCGTGATATTGCGGCAATTCTTCGGGCAAAAAAAGGTCAACTTGATTTTGGGTATATCGAGGAATGGGTTGCCCAGTTGGGATTGGGCTCTGTTTGGAAGGAAATGCTGGATAACATTGTGTAGATCAACTGCAGTAAGGAAGCACGCTGGAGACAGTACCGCTGCGATCAAAGTGGGAATTTTCGCTTGAACAGCGAGCGGGAAGTTACCCAGCGCTATGTGCGCTTCCACAATCGCGAACGCCTCAATCAGGCGATTACCTGTGGAAGCCGGCACAGGGCTTTTATGCATGAACAGGTATTCTTGAAATCTTTTGCTTGGGACGGGCAAGCGCAAGATCGTAATTTGCTTGCAGGTTCAGCCAGAATTCAGGCGAGGTTCCAAATGCCTGCGCAAACAGCCAGGCGGACTCGGGAGTAACACCGCGCTTTCCACGCACAATCTCATTTACGCGCTGTACAGGCACGCCAATATGTGCTGCAAATGCGACCTGTGACATTTCCAGTGGGATGAGAAATTCCTCGAGTAGGATTTCGCCCGGATGGGTGGGAATTCGATTTTCGGGTAGCATGATCACTCCTAATGATAGTCAACCAGTGAAACATCTTTCGCGCCAGCATCCCACCAAAAGATAATGCGCCATTGATCATTGACTCGAATACTGTGAAAACCAGACAAATCGCCTTTCAGAATTTCAAGATGATTGGCGGGAGGGGAGCGCAGATCGTCAAGTCGATGAGCGCCATTGATCACATCCAGTTTACGCAGGGCGATCTTTGTTATCGTATTCGGAAAACGACGCACACGGGTGGTATTTCGCCCGTGATACAAATCGGCAGTAGCTTCGTCGCGAAAGGAGATGATTGCCATACGAAGGTGATTATAACGCTTTCACGGCAACCGTGTAAGCCCTATCAAGGATTGTTAAACTGGAAAATTACCTAACAGCCACAGTCGGTTGGATGTAATTGGGAGAATGATAAGATAGTAGACACCCCAAGAAAAAGGAACATAGATTTATCTGAAAAAAGTCCACATTGCCTTTGTCGTGGGCGTTGTTTTTGTGCATATTCCAATAACGCAAGTGAATGCTGATGGCACGCAAGGCGGGTCTCCCCTGTCGCCTAGGCTTGGATGCGGACTTGAATGTCGCCTTCCCATGAGACGGGTGGAGTTGAGCAACCTGGAAAGTTGGATGAAAAAGAATCTGACAAACAGGATGAAGTGGTGTTGGAAATAACAACTGCCACCCACCCTCTGTAAAATGGATACGACATCCGCACTGTCCAGGAACTGCTTGGACACAAGGACATCAAGACCACCATGATCTACACCCGTGTTCTCCAGCGCGGCGGACTCGTCGTCAAGTTCCCGTTGGATGGCTAGATTTTCTGGCGTTTTGCCCACCCCTCAATGATCGTAAACTGCGACGCCAACGGAGCTAAATCTGCCAGCCGCGCAAGGGCAGGCGATAGCGCCTCCGCGCTCACATCGCGTACAATCTTCGGGTTTTTCCTCAATATATCCTGCGCCGCTTCGATTGATATGGACTGTGAATACACATGCCGTCTTATCTTGACTGGCTCACACCTCGCTTGCAGGCGGTTGTAGAAAGTGTGCAGCGACCAGGAGTTTATCTTTGCCCACTCCCAAGCGGCGGGCATGGCGCGATACAACCAGTGCGAGGGAGAATCCACAGGCAGCAACTCATTGAAATACCACACCCCGCCAGGCGTGAGTTTCGACAGGATCCCTTCAAGATTTTCCTGATTCGATTCCCATAAGGCAAACTGCGAGATCACCACATCGAAACTGGCTTCGGGCTGTTCGAGGAATTGCTCCATTGGCATGGCATATCCCTGCGCGCCCTGCCATTTGCGGAAATCCATCGGAAAGGCGGCTGAGAAATGACGGGTGATCTGCGCTACATTGAGGGAGTCCTTGTGCCCCACCAGTTTCAACGCATCAGCGATGGCGGGAGTATTCCGAATCTCGCCTTGCGGAATGAGCGGATTGTCATCGAAGAACGGAAGGGTGGGAGAAGCCGCTGGAGGCTGGGTTAACTCAGGCAGGGGCTTCACCGAAAGAATCGAAACATTCTCCCAGGGTGGCATGAAATGTCCAAAATCATATTCAAATAAGGTGGGAAGTTTGCGGAAGATCGGGACAAACACTGCCAGCGGCGCGATGGATGTAATCCGTCCGTTGGGGACATCCACCCGCACCTCGCGCAGCATCAACCGCAGCAGGTCGCGCTGGTCGCCGGGTTCAGCATGTTCCCATATCTGATACAGGTCGCCGATGGTCTTGGCAGTGACTTTCAAACTCTCAATCTGATCATACGTGGGCAGGGCGGCGCTCTCGCGGCGGATACGATCCATCTCCTCGCGGTAGGCATCCAGGTTGTCGTCGAAGTCGCCCTCGATGCGCATCTGTTGCAGTCTGCGGCGTTCAGCCTCGAGTCGATCCCGTTGACGGTTGAGCCGTTCCAACTCCTCTTCATTGCCCGCGTGATCGGCAACCTCCTGCACCCAATCTTCGGGCAGTTGAATATATTTGATTAACTCATGCACCTGCTGCTCGAGCAGTTCGGCGCGGACACCCGTCTTCTGGTGCGGGCAATCCACATAGCCGCGCTCGTATGACATCTCACGGTAGTACGAACCAGCCTTTGCGCCCTGCGCCCGCAGAGTCCCGCCGCAAACATCGCAGACTGCCAGCATCGAAAGCAGATAATTGCGGAATTTCTTTTGTACCGCGCGGGAAAGATGACGACGGCTGGAGCGCACATTCTGACATTTCTCCCACAGGTCCGCGGAGATGATTGCCTCGTGCTGTCCATCATAGATTTCAGGCTCGCTTTTGGCGGCTGTGTACGATACTTTTCCCACATAATAGACATTGGTCAGGATTTCAGTAATGCTGTCCTTTGAGAAATTACGCCCCGCGCGATTGCGGTATCCCTGCTGCCGGGTCAGGTCAGCCACATCCTGATCCGAATATCTACCGCTGGCGTAACTCTCGTAAATAAAACGGATGATCACCGCCTCTTGTTCGTTGATCAGCGAGGGCTTTTTGGCGTCTCCAGCGAGTGCGTACCCTGGGGGCGCAATCGAGGCGTTGTATAATCCCTGCCGCGAACGCTCCCGTTTGGATTTGCTGGTGTGCTGCCGAAGCAGGTGGATGTAATACTCGTTGATGGCAGCCATGATGGTCAGGAAGAACCGTTTGCTCGGGTCAGAGAAATCAAACTCGGGATCTTTGACCGAGATATACCCCACATGCAAGACGCCCAATTTATCGAAGATATCCAGCGTGTGATACACAGAGCGGGAAAGCCGGGAAAGTTCGTGCGTGATGAGAATGTCGCAGCCCTTTTTCTCTGCTATCGTTAGCGCAGCCATGAGCTGCGGGCGATCGCGTTTGGTGCCGGATTCCCCCTCGTCGACAAATTCGCCAATGATTTCCCATGCCTTTTCCTGCGCCAGGTCGCGCATTTCATGCAATTGCGCTTCAATGGAGTAGTGATCCTTGCCCGCCTGCTCTTCCGTTGAAACTCTGGCATACAATACCACCCGGCTGCCGGGGGCGTTTTTGATTTTCCTATCCATCACATGCTCCTGACATTTGGTGAGAATATTTTACATCATCGCAGAAAGGTTTTTATTTTGCGACTGTGTTTTGATCCTGCTCCTCAGGCTGGTCAGGGGCGGGCGGCTTTTCCTGCTTGCGAACAATTTCAATTAACTTGTCGATGAAGGCATTTTTCTGACGTTCAAGTTCTGCGGAAGTGGGTTCGATGTTCGTTGAATTCATGGTTGTGTTTTTCATGATGCAAACTCCTGCTGGGGAATTTGCGCAGCGCTGCGCACGATTGTGGCTCACGTGCGACGGCGCAAAGAATAGCAGGGTCAAACGGATAAAAATAGGTAGAGATTTCTCTAACAGCCCATTTTCAATTTGTTTTGCATTGTACCGATGAGAATCGTTTTTCGGGAAAAGTCTAGACAACGAAAGGGTTATGACAAAAGCTGCCTCTGTCGAGACAAATGTCCACTTTTGTGTACTTCTGGGTAGAGGTTGGAGCAGTACTGAGGTATCCAAAATGTGGAAACAGGAAATCTGTGCAGTAGACCATTGTGCGAACACATCCAGTAGTTGATTAGATTTAAACTAGAGTAGGGGTATAGCCGTAAAAACTAAATTCGATGTCGTATAATAAGCGGATAGTGGGGAATCCCACGCCAGTAGACATGAATATACTCACACTCTCCACCCTCGAATCTCACCTCTGGGAAGCTGCCAATATTCTGCGCGGCTCTCCAGTGGACCGTACGGACTGGAAGAGTTATATCCTCCCGTTGATGTTCTTCAAGCGTATTTGTGATGTGTGGGATGAAGAATATGAAGAAGCGGTGAAAACATACGGCGAAGACTTTGCCGATGAGCACCGCTTCCAAGTTCCAGAGGGATGTCATTGGAACGATGTGCGCGAGAAGTCGTCCAATGTAGGGACGGCGTTGCAGAATGCTATGCGCGGAATTGAAGCCGCGAACCAGAAGCACCTGTATGGTGTCTTTGGTGACTCCCAGTGGACAAATAAAGAACGCTTGCCCGACGCGTTGCTCAAAGATTTGCTCGAGCATTTCTCCAGCATCAACCTGGGGAATCAGCAGGTCAGCACGGACATTATCGGCGATGGCTAT
>JAIFKY010000286.1 GCA_020049345.1 Anaerolinea sp. | reverse complement strand
AGTTTTGTGCGTTCGGCAAGGTCACGTTTCAACGCAACCAGTCCATCAGACATGGGATAGCCGTTTGGCAGCAGGTCATCGCCGTAGAGCAATTCGGTGTCGGTGAAAATTTCGGGCGTTTCGCCTGAGTTGAGTTTCATCTGGATCGCGCCGACGTTGACCACGCAAAACTGAATGGCGGCGTGGCGGTCTGGGTTGATCTGCGAACCGTCAGCGGCGATTAGTGTCGCTTGGATAACCGAATCAGGCTTGGGGTGGTGCGAAGCGAGCGGCTCATTAATCGGCAAAGCGCAGCGGGTGTTTGAATCCGCTTGTTTGGCAGAATCTACTTTGGAGCGCAAAATATCCAATTCCGCTGAATACGCGGCAAGCAAATCCCGCGCTTTGGATCGGCGCTCATCGAGTGTCCGTTTTCTCTCACGCGCGCCCGCGCCAATCTCTTTTATCCGAATGAAAATTTGTTGGTAGTCTATTGGCATGGTTTCTCTTTAGAACATTTGTGCAAAATTTTAGCCGTAAATAGACTAAAATACAAGGGAACTTTTTACAAGTAATGTCGTCTATAAAGTACATTACAAAAGGAGAAAAAAATGCGTACAAAATTTTTAGTTTTTGCAGTATTGGCTTTCGCCCTCGCGCTGAGCGCTTGCGGTCCGACCACCATTAATCAGGAGGCACAGCCTGTCGTGCGTACCTTGAATGTCAATGGGCTTGGTTATTCCTATCTGACACCAGATATTGCCTATATTTACATTGGCGTACACAATGAAGGCGCAACCGCCTCTGAAACTGTAGCGGCAAATAAAGTGCAGACCGACGCCGTGCTTAATGCGCTCAAGAAAGCGGGCGTGAATGAGAAAGACCTGCGCACCACCAACTTCAGCATCTATCCGTCCCAGCAATATGGCACCGATGGCACTGTCACCGGCTCGATCTACATGGTGGATAACACCGTCTATGTCACGGTGCGCGATCTCGATGGGCTTGGCGATCTGCTTGACGACACCATCAGCGCGGGCGCAAACAGCATCAACAGCATCCAGTTCGATGTGGCTGATAAAACCGCCGCCGTGAAGGAAGCCCGCGCAAAAGGCGTGGCTGATGCCAAGACTCAGGCTCAGGAATTAGCCGATGCCGCTGGCGTGACCCTCGGCGAAATTCAGAGCATCAGTTTCTATGACAACAGCCCGTACCCCGTTTTTGAAGGCAAGGGCGGCGGTGGCGGAGCAGTGGCGGCGAATTCTGCTGTTTCCATTCAACCCGGGCAATTGACGATTTCGGTTTCGGTCAACATCACCTACTCGATTAAGTAACCGCTTCACCCCTTCCCCCTGAGAGAGCGTTTCTTAAGCCCAAGTTTGTATGAGAAAAGAGCATTAACCACAGAGACACAGAGGCCACAGAGATTTTTTAGTAGTTTTTTCTCAGTGATCTTTGTGCTCTCTGTGGTAAAAAGCATTTAAGAAAAACTCTCTGAGCCTGTTCCTGTAAGCCCCCGCATGGGGGGTGAAAGGAGCAGGCTCTTTCGTTCATCGGTCTCGCTCTGTCGGGGGATAAGCCCCTGACAGAGCGAGGAGGCAGAGGGGGATAAGAGCGTTATAATCTCGAAATCATTTTCGCTTAAGGAGTCAACATGCTTAAAGTTGGATACATCGGACTCGGGTTAATGGGCAAATCCATTGCCCGCAACATTCTCAAGGCAGGTTTTCCGCTTGTGGTGCATAACCGTTCACGCGCCGCCGTGGATGAACTGGTGGCAGAAGGCGCTCTTGCGGCTTCATCGCCTGCGGTGGTCGCCGCGCAAGTGGATATTATTTTTACCAACCTGCCCGATTCGCCTGACGTTGAAAAGGTTGTGCTTGGACAAAGAGGAATTATCGAAGCCGCGCACGATGGCTTGATTGTGATTGACAACTCCACCATCAAGCCGGCATCGGCGCGTATGATTGCATCGGAACTTGCAAAGAAAGGCATTTACTCGCTGGATGCGCCCGTCTCAGGCGGCGACATCGGCGCAAAGAATGGAACGCTGACCATCATGGTCGGCGGCGACGCATCTGCATTGGAACGCGCCATGCCCGTGCTTCAGGCAATGGGAAAAACCATCACCCACGTTGGCGATGCGGGCGCGGGACAAGTGGCGAAAGCCGCGAACCAGATCATGGTTGCCGCGCAGATGGTGGCCATGGGTGAACTGCTGGTCTTTTCGAAGAAGGCGGGCGTTGATCCGCGCAAGGTGGTGGACGCCATCAAAGCGGGCGCGGCGCAGTGCTGGGCATTGGATATAAAACCTCCGCGTTTATTTGACGGCAACCGCGCCCCTGGCTTCAAATCTTATATGCAATTAAAAGATATGAAGATCGTTCTGGACACGGCAAAGGAATACGACGTTCCCATTTCAGCGACCAAGGAAAATACAAAATTCTACGAGCAGATGATTGAACTGGGCATGGGCGAGTTGGACAATTCCGCTGTAGTTGGCGTGATAGAGAAATTGGCTGGCATTGGAATTTTGGATTAATGGCTATTCCATTGTGCAGGAAATTTGATAGAATCAAACCGTGATCGAATTAAAGCAACGCGTCAGCTTAATTAATAAAATCCACCTCTTCAATGGTTTGAAAGAGGATCAACTCGCGGGCATCGCCGTCAAATTTGACGAGATCGAAGTGCCTGCGGGGCAAACTGTCTTTAAACGCGGTGACAAGCCCGAAGGGTTTTACATTGTGTTTAAGGGCAAGGTCAATGTAACCCGTGCGCGTGATAATGATGGCGAACAAGTGATCATCTGGCTGGTGCCTGGTGATTATTTTGGCGAAGAGGCTCTGGTTGAAAACCGCAACCGTTCGGCAACGATCACGGCAACGGAAGACACCACCCTGCTTTTTCTGTCGCGCGTGCATTTTGACGAATTACTTGTCAAATACGCGAACCTGAAACCGAATTTTTTGGTTGCAATCAAAAGTCATAAACTGGCGCGCGCAACCAAATTCGACTGGCTTGGTCCAAAAGAGATCATTTATTTTGTGGCACGCCGGCACAAAATCCGCTTGTACCAGGCTTTGGTTGTGCCTTTTCTTTCGCTGCTGGTGCCGCTTGGTTTATTCGCCTGGGGAACTCTTGTGAGTGCAACAACCCCCATAGCTTTAGGTACACTGTCTTTGATCTTCATCCTTGGATGGGGAACCTGGAATGCGATTGACTGGAGCAACGATTATTACATCGTCACCAACCAACGTGTGGTTTGGCTGGAAAAAGTCGTTGGCTTATACGACAGCCGCGAGGAAGCTCCGCTCAGTACCATTCTCTCGGTGGGTGTGGAAACCGATCAGTTGGGGCGCATTTTGGATTACGGCAACGTGATCGTGCGTACCTTTGTCGGCAGAATCGAGTTCGACTACGTGGACCACCCAAATCAGGCCGCAGAAATGATCCGCGAATATTGGGAGCGTGTCAAATCGGTCATTACCGTTTCACAAAAAGATGTGATGCGAAACACCATCCGCCAGAAGTTGGGACTGCCTGTTGAGAAGAGAACACTTGATGAACTTCCGCCCATCGTCACCATGAATAAAAACCTGGCAAACCTGCCCTTGTGGTGGGTGGCATTTCTCAGTCTTTTTACACTACGGACAGAAGACGCGGGCAAGGTGATCTATCACAAGCATTGGATTGTTCTGTTGCAACAAGCCTGGAAGGCGCTGGCTCTCACACTTCTCCTGTTTGCCCTGCAAGTTTGGCGCATTGTTCTTATTTGGCAATCGCCCACCGAATCATTTTTGATGCCGAATAAAAATGGTGATCTTCGACCTGATACGATCATACTAGCCCTTCCCATGCTTTCAGTCCCTTTCATTGCCTGGCTTATCTGGGAATATGTGGATTGGAAGAACGATATCTTCATGGTCGCTTCAGATGAAATATTTGATCTTGACCGCAAGCCCTTTGGCAAAGAGGAAAAACGCGCGGCGCAGATTGACAGCATTTTGAGTACATCCTATACCCGCGAAGGCATCATCCCGTATTTATTCAATTACGGTACAGTGAAAATTGCAGTGGGTGGCGCGACATTTGATTTTCAGGATGTCGCTGACCCTGCCAGCGTACAGGCAGATATCAATCGCAGGCGCTCGGCGCGTATTGCGCAGAAAAACGAAAACGCCGGCAAAGATGACCGCGAACGCTTCGCGACATGGATCGCGGCGTATCACGAAAATGCAGGTAGTTTTACCCCCCCGCCGATCATTGTCCCCAAAGATGATCAGAAGTAATTAGTAAAAAAGGAAAATACTAGATGGCATTAAGACAAATTGTGACCCTGCCTGACCCCGTGTTGCGGCGCAAGGCAAAACCAGTGACAAAGTTTGACAAGGAATTGCAAACATTAATTGACGACATGATCGACACCATGCGCGATGCTCCAGGCGTGGGGCTTGCTGCGCCGCAGGTTAACATCTCACAGCAATTGGCCGTGATCGAATACGCGGAAGACGAAGATGATGAAGACGAGGAAGTGGAAGGCGCACAGCCCAAGCCCAAGAAACTATATGTCATCGTTAACCCTGAAATTGTCAAAGCCTCTGAAGAAAAGGTGATGGGCATTGAAGGCTGTCTCTCCATCCCCGGCTTGATCGGCGAAGTGGAACGGCACGAGGCAATTCAAGTCAAGGCGCTCAACCGGCATGGTCAGCCCGTAAAGCTCAAACTGGATGGCTGGACAGCGCGTATTTTTCAACACGAAATAGATCACCTTAACGGCGTTTTGTTCACCGATCTCTCAAAGCGGGTCTGGAAGCCAAACGAAGAAGAGGAAGAAACCCCGCTGGATTAAAAATTTACGCAACACGCAATATATTTTCCGTGTTGCTTGTTGCGTTCCCATGTATCTCAAACATCTTTCCCTCACCAACTTTCGCAGTCTCACCCGCCTGGATCTGGAACTTCCACGGCGGGTTGTTTTGCTTGTGGGTGAAAACGCGCAGGGCAAAACCAGCGTGCTTGAAGCCATTTATTTTCTCGCCGCATTCACATCCTTTCAAACCCACGTAGATCGCCAGATTGTTAATTTTCACGAGGCAAAAAATCCACTGGCGGTGACGCGCCTTGTGGCTGAATACCAGCGCGGAAAAATAAAACACCGCCTCGAAGCGCGTTTGATCCTTGAGCCCACAGGCGTCAACGGTCAGCGGTTGCGCAAGGAAGTTTTGCTCAACGGCGTAAAAAAACACGTCAGCGATATTATGGGGCATTTCAACGCGGTTATTTTTGTGCCGCAAATGTCGCAGATCATCGAAGGCGGACCTGATGAACGCCGCCGCT
>JAIFKY010000248.1 GCA_020049345.1 Anaerolinea sp. | reverse complement strand
ACGGCTGATAAAATTTTCCGAACCCATCGAGCCGTATTTTTCCAACGTCGGCAATGTCCCGCTTCCGCCGTACATCCACGAAAAACTAAGCGACCCCGAACGCTACCAAACCGTCTACTCGCGTGATGTCGGTTCCGCTGCCGCGCCCACAGCAGGGCTTCATTTCACGCCGCAATTGCTGGATGAATTAAAAGCCAAAGGCGTGCAATTTGCCTACGTCACCCTGCATGTCGGCTTGGATACTTTCGCGCCCGTCACAGAAGACAACCCCAAAGAACATAAAATCCACACCGAGTGGTGCGAACTTCCGCAGGAAACCGCAGACCTTATTAATCAAACAAAAAGCCTCGGCGGGCGGGTAATCGCCGTCGGCACCACCTCAGTCCGCACCCTCGAATCAGCGGCGACACCAATTACCAATCGCCAATTACCAATCACTTCTTTCATCGGTCCAACAAACATCTTCATCCTCCCCGGCTACCAATTCCAAATCGTGGATGCGATGATCACGAATTTCCACCTGCCCAAGTCCACGCTGATCATGCTGGTCAGCGCATTTGCGGGGCGTGAAAAGATTCTAAAAACCTATAACCTCGCCATTCAGGAAGGTTATAGGTTTTATTCTTTTGGCGACGCCATGTTTATTGCTTGAGCGGTTTAACCGGTCAACTTGAAAACACGCAAATGAAATATTAATTATCCACTGAATAGACAACCACCTTGTTGCGCCCAGCCTGCTTCGCCTGATACATTGCCTCATCTGCCATGGAAAGTATTTTGTCGCTGTTAATTCCCTGCGTCAGGAAGACGGCAACCCCAACAGAAGCAGTGACGTGTATGCTTTTGCCCTCATGCGTAATCTGTAAATCATCAATACATTTTCTGAAATATTCGGCGCGTTGAATTGCGTCATCCATTCCAATTTCAGGCATGATGATCATGAATTCCTCGCCGCCGTAGCGGCAGGCAATATCGCTCTGGCGGGTATGATCCGCAATAATTTGCGCCGTGGCTATTAATGCCATATCTCCAGCCTGATGTCCGTATGTGTCATTGATCAACTTGAAGTGATCCAGATCCATTAACAGGAAGGCAATTGGATAATTTTTACGCAATGCACGGCTGATTTCGGCGTCAAGTCTCTCGGAAAGATAGTGGCGGTTATATAGTCCCGTTAGCGCGTCGTGAATTGCCTGCTCATGCATTTTCTGTTCCAACTCTGTGATCTCTGTTAACTGTAATTTGAGTTCGTTATTGGCAAGGTGTAATTTCTCCTGGGCTTCCTGTAATTCTTTGGTACGTCCGTTTACCCGTTTTTCCAGGTCTTGGTTAATTTCGTGAATATTACGGATGCGAAGTTGAACTCCGCCCAGAATCAGCAGAATGATGGTCAGCGCTGTGAGGATACGGAACCACCACGTTCCCCACCAGGGCGGCAGGATTTTGATCACAAGTTCCGTTTGGGTGTCGCTTGCAACGTCGTCGTTGTTCGTAGCCCGCACCATAAATGTATATGTGCCGGGGGATAGGTTGGTGTAGGTCGCCTCCTGTTTGGAGCGCAACGGCGACCAGTCCTTGTCAAAGCCATCCATTTTGTATTGATACAGGTTTTTGGAGGAGTGCTGGTAACTTAACGCGGCGAATTTTATGGTAAACACCGACTGATCGTGCGTGAGGGTGATGTCCTTTGTTTTTTCAATGGGAAGGGGCAGAATTTCGCTTCCCATCTTCACGGACTGATTGAAGAGTTGGAAATCGGTAAAAACCACGGAGGGCAGGTACGGGTTATTTGTAATTTTTTCAGGGTCAAAAAATGTCAGCCCATTGCTTCCGCCAAAGAATATTTCCCCATCGGGTCCAAGTTGTGAACTGGCGATTGTAAACTGATCGCCCTGCAGCCCGTCGCGGGCATCGTAATTGCGGAAAGTTTTTGTTTTAAGGAAAAAATGGCTGATCCCCTTGCTGGTGCTGACCCATAGATCGTTATCCTTCCCCGGCTGAATGCCCACAATTCTATCGTTTGGCAAACCGTTATTTGTTGTGTAGTTTTGCCAAT
This sequence comes from Anaerolinea sp., assembly GCA_020049345.1. Classification (GTDB taxonomy): domain Bacteria; phylum Chloroflexota; class Anaerolineae; order Anaerolineales; family Villigracilaceae; genus Villigracilis. The sequence goes on along the minus strand of JAIFKY010000248.1, from coordinate 3,278 downwards.
GCTGTGTGGCAAGATCCAACCCGCTTAATCCGTTGGACGTTCCAGCCCAGACCATGCCGTTTTCTTCGTCAAGATAAATTGCATGAACCGTATCGCTGAGGATGCTGTCTGGATTATCAAGAGTGTTCAGGTGGTGGGTGAAGGTGTCGGTCTTTGGGTCGAACAATTCCAGCCCGCCGCGCGCAGTGGCGATCCACACGCGTCCGGATTTTTCAACGGCGATATCGTAAATCGTATCTTCGGTTAATGAATTTGGATTTTTGGGGTCGTTGAAATATTCCTTGTCCATTTCACCCGTTTTCGGGTTAAAGAGATCCAAGCCATAGCCAAGCGTGCCGACCCACAAACGTCCATCTCCGGCGGACTCTATGACGGTTAGGAAATTGGTGCCAATTACATTTGGAGTGTCCGCTGAGTATTTATAGGTTGTGAATTCTCCAGTAACAGGGTCCATACGATTGAGCCCCCCGCCTGAAGTTGCAACCCAGAGTATTCCTTTTTCATCCCGAAAGAGGTAATAGACCTTGTCACTGGAAAGACTGGCGGGGTTATTCGGATCGTTTTTGAAGATGGTCATTGTGCCTGTTTTACGATCCAGACGGTTCAGCCCACCGCCGAAGGTGCCAATCCAGACCACGTCATTTTTTTCGGCAAGTGAGGAGTAAACGCTGTTTGAACTCAGTGAGTTGGGATCGCCGGGGATACTGCGATATAGCCCAAAGCGCCATAAGGCAGGATAAAGTTTGTTTACGCCACCATAGCGGCTGGTGACCCACATAACTCCGGAACGGTCTTCCGTCATCCAGAAAACGTCATTGTGGCTTATTGTGGACGGATCATTGGGGTTATGCTGGAAGGATTTGAAGGTCTCTGTCTGACGGTTGAATAAATTTAGCCCGCCGTTTTCTGTAGTGACCCAAAGATTTTTGACGCGGTCTTCATAAACGCTCCAAAGTTTGTCGTCGCTGATGCTTGTTGGGTCGTTTGGATCATGCCGGTAGGCTGTGAATTTGCCAGTGGCGCGGTCGAAACGATTCAACCCGCCGCCCCGCGTCCCCACCCAAAATGTGCCCTGACTATCTTCCAGCATCGCCCACACATTATTACTGCTGATGCTGGTTGGGTCATCGGGGTTGTTTTGAAAGTTCGTGAAATCATCGGTCTTTGGTTCATATCGTTGCAGCCCATTGCGCGTGCCTATCCAGATGTTTTCTGAACGATCCTGGTAAATGCGATAGACGACTGAGCCGGCAAGTGAGCGGGGATCGTCAGGGTTGTTGACATAATTTTTGAACGTCCCCGTCTCGCGATCAAGGCGACTTAATCCGCCGCGGGTGCCGACCCAGATACTGCCGTCTTTGGCTTCCATCAGCGACCAGACGCTATTGTCACTCAGGCTGTTGGGATTTTTTTCATCATGGAGGTACAGGCTGAATGTGCCCGTTTCGGGATTGTAAGTATTCAGCCCGCCGGGGTCGGTCCCGATCCAGATTAATCCGTCGCGGCTTTCGATCAGCGCGAATGTATTGTTGTTGCTCAGGCTGTTGGGATTATTGACGTCATGCAGAAAGGTGGTGAATGAATAGCCATCATAACGGCTGAGACCGTCTTCGGTGGCGAACCACATGAATCCCTGCTGGTCTTGTAGAACGGATAAAACAGTTGCGTTTGGCAGTCCATCTTCAACAGCCAAACGCTCAAAACGTATCGGTCCGTTATATGGATTTTCATCCGCAACGGGTGACGCTTGTACCTTCAGGATTGGAACGAAACAAATGTTGAATAAAAAAATCCCCATGAATGTCAGAGATGTCAGGCGAAAAAGTTTCATTGGAACAATCCTTTTGTGAAATAAGCGACAAAATGTTTTTTTACATTATACAAGAAAATCACCCTGCAATTGACAAGGGCGTGTTTCAAATGAACTGAGAGAAAGCCGTGTCGTAAAGGCTTAGAGACTGTTTAATAACTTCACCACGAAGTCACCAAGACACAAAGCCACAAAATTTTTCTCTTCGAGTCTTTGAGACTTCGTGCCTTTGTGGTCAAAAAGCGGGCTTATTAAACAGCCCCTTACGAAACACGAAACACCTTGCAAGGTTAAACTGAAATGAAACACACCCAAATCTTTTTCGACTTGTCCGAGTTATACAAAAAGAGGCAATCACTTTTGAAAATGATTGCCTCTTTTTGTTTTGTATTTTCTTAGCCAGCCTTCTGCGCCAGCGCCGCTTCCATGATCTGCTGGACGCGCGAGGCAATGCTCGATGGGTCGGGGTGCAGACCTTCCACCAGCAGGGCGCTGTCGTAGATCTGTTCGATGATGATGGTTTGTAGTTCCGAGCCAGATTCCAATTTGAGCAGGTTCTTCAGGATATTGTGCGCGGGGTTGAGTTCCAAAACTTTCTTGGGGATTTCATATTCCTTGCCGAGATATTTATAAACGCGCTGTAACTCAGGGTTGGCATTGGCGTCTGCGTCAGCTAAGCGCGCAACGGATTCGTAAAGACGGTTGCTGGCGCGCACATCGGTGACGCTTTCGCCCAATACTTTTTTGAATTGTTCCACCAGCCCGTTGAAATCTGCATCGGGAATTTTCTCTGCTTCGGGTTGGTCTTTTGGCTTTTGGGTCGTGTCTATTTCAGCCTGCGCCACATTCTTTAATTCAAAATCCTTGTACTTGTGCAAGCCCATCAGCATGAACGAATCCATTGGGTCGGTCAGCAGGAGAACTTCGGTGCCTTGCGAGTGGAAATAATCCAAATGCGGACTGCGTAAAACAGATTTCGAATCTTCGCCGACGATGTAGAAAATTTCCTTCTGTCCTTCTTTCATGCGCGAAACATATTCATCCAGCGAAGACCAGGTTTCGGGATTCAAATTTGTCTTGAAGCGCAAGAGCGGATTAATGCTGTCCGCATCCGCTGGAGTGGCGGCAATCCCTTGTTTGAGGTAAACGCCAAATTCCTGCCAGAACGCGTGATATTTTTCCGCGTTATTTTTTGCGAGGCTTTCCAATTCTTTGATAACCTGGTTTGTCAGAACCTTCTTCAGGCGTGGCATCAGTCCACTCGACTGAACAGTTTCACGGGAGACGTTAAGCGGCAGGTCTTCCGAGTCCACTACGCCTTGCACAAATCGCAAATATTCGGGCAGTAAATCCTTGTTGTATTCGTCAATCAAAATGTTGCGCGAATATAATTTCAAGCCGTCATCTTTTCGCAGGGAGAAAACGCCGCGCTCCAATTTGCTGGGGATGAACAAGAGCGCGTACAACT
>JAIFKY010000186.1 GCA_020049345.1 Anaerolinea sp. | reverse complement strand
CTCTACAATTGTCCCAGAGACCCTTCGCTGTCGCTCACGTTGTCCCGATGCTCTTTCGGGAGGGAATCATGGTTAGGTGCGTAAGGTGAGTCAGTAAATTCTGTGATCTCCGTGGTTAATTCTTTTTCGGTTACAACACCGCTTGCGCTCTCCATGCCACCCAAAAATCTGCGATCAAATCTGCAATGGGGGCATCGGGGATCAACAATTTCTCGCGGATGGGTGAAATATCCGCGCGGCCTGCGATCATTTTTTGCAGGGGCCACGAAAGTTTCTGGTCACCCATCACAATTGCGCCGATCAAGGTTTTTCCGCCAATCACCAGACGCATGTGATTAATATCAAAACCGCTTTGCGCTTCAATTGCATCGGGCAGATCACGCCACGTTTCACTATCGCCGCGCGCAATGCCAATCACATCCTTGTCCAGACCATGCCCAACCGTGCCGATGATGGTTGTGGTCAACCCAGCCAGCCGAGTCACATTAAACGGCGGGGATTTCAGATAAGCCGTTTTGCGTCCAGCCATATTCATTCCCGCCACGTAGCCTTGATCACGCGCCGGGTTCCAAAGGCTATCCAACACGGCGCGCCCCGAAAGCGGATCAAAAACCTGCGCTACATCCCCTGCCGCAAAAACGTCAGGATCGTTGGTCTGCAAATGCTCATCGGCTAAAATTCCGCGATCAAGCGCCAAGCCCGTTCCCTGAACCAATTCAAGACATGGACGAATTCCAATTGCGTAAGCCAGCATATCGCATTTGATGGTCTTCCCATCTTCCAGCCGAATTGCCGAAACGCGATTTTTCTTTCCAATGATCTCTGCCAACTCGGCATGAAAATGTAACTCCACCCCTTCCGCCTGTAAACGCCCCTGCACTACCGTGGATTCCTGTTGATCAAGCACGTTGCTCCAATAACGGTCGCCGCGCAAAAGATAATGAACATTCATGCCGCGCGCAAGCAAACCCTCGGTCAACTCAAGCGCGGTAATTCCGCCGCCAACAACCACAGCCGTTTTGCCACTCTTTGCCAGTTTGAGGATGTTTTTCGCATCGGCCAAATGATCCAATTTCACCACCCCATCCAATTTGGAACCGGAGACCTCCAGCGGCAAGGCGCGCGCGCCAACCGCGATCAACAATTTGTCGTAAGTCAGGCGTGACTTTCCATCTATTTCCAGCGCATGATCCAAACGTAAAATACGCGTCACGCGACCTTTGAGGAAACTAAAGTTTAGTTTTTTATAATCATCCTGCGTACGCGGATATAAATTCTTGTCGTGCAATTCGCCTGTTAAATAATAAGCCAGCCCCGGGCGGGAATAATACCCATAAGGATCATCGCTGATCATAATAACCTCACCCGCACGATCCACAGTTCGGATCGCTTCAATGGCGGCATACCCAGCCACCCCTGCGCCAATAATGACGTATCTCATTCGCCCCTCCGCTCAAATAAGTCCGTCTGCACAAACCGCAACACTCCGCGCGGACAACGCGTCACGCACTCGCCGCAAGTCAGGCACTCGCTATTTTTAATAGCCTCGCCGCGCCAAACAAAATCGCGAACATTAATTTCAATTGGGCAATTATATGAACAAATGCCACACTGCACACAACGCGCTGAATCAGACACTACATGTCCTGAATACAACGCAGTACGCCGAGTAACATCACTTTTGAATATATTAAAAAATGACACAGGAAAACCCTCCGTTTATCAGTCGTTGAAATCCTAAAAAAGTTACGGCTGCAACTTATTGTAGGCTATTCACATTCACAAAGGTAGTATCATAAATCACGCTTTTATTTATCACCCCCAAATAACAAAAATAGAGTTACCGCGCGGTAACTCTATTGGGTCGCAAAACTTCAGCCGTCAGGCTCTGTCTTACGAGAGCGGAATTACATTGGCGGCTTGCAGCCCCTTTGGTCCGTCTTCGACGGAGAACTCCACTTTCTGTTCGGCTTCGAGTTTACGATAGCCATCGCTCTGAATGGCGGAAAAATGAACAAATACATCCTCACCACCATCGCGTCCAATAAAGCCGTAGCCCTTGGTCGCATTGAACCACTTGACGGTTCCAACAAAACGCTCAGACATCTTTCTATACTCCTGCTGAAAAAATTTATGCCCGCCCACTTTGGGCATTTCGGCGCAAGATTATCATAGCGAATTATTGATGTCAAGATTGTTTTTTCTTCTTCATGGATGCGTACCTGGATGTGAGATGAAACCACCAGGGCGACCACTTTACCTGCATCTTTGCGGTTCGGATAACCTTCCGCAACCCATCCGCGCCCGAAAACTGATCCAACAAAAGGAGCGATCTACCCACCTCGAAAGCCGCGTGCGCATCCGAGCCAACTGTCCCCGCGAGGTCGTGCCTCTCGGCAAACGCCCGCGCCCGAAGATTGAAACCCAGCGGCAGAATTTCAAGCAGATCATTCTCCATCCAGCCGCCCTCACGCAACTCATCGAACGGATGCGAAACGCTGATAAATGCACCCTGCGCCTTGAGTTGGACAATCGTTTCCAAAGGGGATAGCCCCGCTGGAATTTCCTCCTGCACAAACGCGGCGAGAATCTCGCCTTGGGTGGTCATGATCTCCTCACCAACGATGATCAATTCGGGATCAATCGCCTGCGCCTCACGAGCCCCCGCAATGGAATTGTGATCGGTGATCACCAGTCGGTCAATTCCCCGACGCCGCGCAACGGCAATGAGATCAACGGGACGGGTGAGAGAGTCTTTCGAGGCGTGGGTATGGCAGTGAAATTCCAGTTTAATCATCAGCAGGTTTCAAAATGGCAACAACCACACCTTGAATATAATCGTCATCAGACATTGGAATAGCAGGTTTTATGTCTACACTGCTCTCGTACATCAAAAATCGTCCGCTGTCATCTGTGTGATAGCGTTTTAAAGTGACGACTGGATCTTCTGCAATCACCACTGCTGCCACAATGTCACTGTATTTAGCGTGTCTTGTATTTTTTAACAGGACATAATCACCATTTTCAATTTTCACAGGCGTGGCAATATTCATGCTGTCACCAACCACCTTCATTAGAAAATATTGCTCGCTTGGCTTCAGTTGAATTTCGTTTTCCTTGTTGAGGTTAAAGACGTTGTAAGAATTTCCTTCTATCTCCAAAGACTCCATTTCAATTTCACCATCTGAATGTGAAAGCGCGGCAACGGGGTCACCGGCGGGTATGGAACCATAATATGGCAACGAGTTGAATTTCAAACGGGCTGAGTACGCAATGGAAAGGGCGGGTTTATCTTTTACATTAAGAATATCAGGCGGCGGGTGGGGATGACCATGGCGTGTGGCTTTATTGATTGCGCCTTTCATATCTTCAATGGCTTTTTTATATTTTTCTTTTAGCGTTGGATCAGTTGTGTAGCCTAATTTGTCAGAACCAAAATCGTCCATCAATTGCTGGCTTCGCTCCCATGAAAGTACAGCGGCTTCAGAGCGGGCTGGAAGCTGCCATTGAACGCAACCCGCCATCCAATAGCAAACCGCCTTATATGTCGAGTTGTGAAAATAGCCAATGGCTATTTGAAAAAGTTCCAAAGCATCCCGAAGATAGCCCAGTTCATACGCAATCAGGGCGCACTCCATATAACTCTCAGGTTTTTCATCTTTGTATTTTTCTGTTCTGGCTTCAGAATCAAAACCTTCATTAAGCCTTTTCAATTGTTCCAGTAAATTCCACGCTCCCTCTGCTCCTTCATGTTTCACTGCTTTTTTCATGCGGTTGACCATGTTTTTTGTAGAGTCGCGTAAATACGAGGCTTGATCCTTCCTGACCAAACCATCCAGCCATTCTGTATAAACATAATTCATCCAAAGATCACAATTTTCCTTTGTGGTCATGCTTTTTATCCTCCTCGTAAGTCGTGTAAATGGACGCGCGTGCTTCAAGAATTTGAGCGGTGCGCGTCAGCAAAATATTTTTCAGGTTCTTCCTCACAGCGGCGGGATCTTTGGCATCCACGCCAATTTCATCCAGAGCACGGGCAATGCCTCGCAGCAACAGGGCTTGTCCCTCTGCCCTGCCGCGTTCCTGGCTGGCAAAACTTTCAGAATCACTCTGGGCGCGGATGACGTTCATCGCGCCGCTTTGCCGAACAAACCACATCTTCAAATGTTCCCTGTCCACATCCAGCTCTGGCACACTAATTTCGCCAATATCGCACGCATCAAACCTGATGCCCATTTTCTTAAAGCGTTCTTTTATCTGATCTGACTCAAAGTTTTGGCGCAATTGATTAAGGGAATGTCCCCTATCGTCTTCATGCGGCGCGATCAGGTCATCGAGATAAGCATCATTGATGTGCGTGCGGATAATTCCCGTGACGGCGCCCTTAACGGCGGTTGTCCAGAAAGTAAGTTTTCCTTCATCGGGAACAGGACGGTGATATGCCAAATCTTTCACTGCAAGTTTCAACGGCAAATAGGCAAAGGTCTGCCTCCCTTTTGCGTTTGGCAAAAAGAAGCCGTCTATCCGAAAACGAAATTGGATATTCTTGACCTCCACGCGGATACCGTCAGCGGTCAACGCTTCCAGCGTGTCAATTCTTTCATATTGCTCTTCTGTAGATAGAATATCTTTTATAAATTCATAACGACTTAAATTTCGCTCGCCTGCCACCAACACATCTTTATAACGACGGAGCGTTTCGACCACCACGACATTATCGCGTTCAATTTGAACAATGCCGGGACCGCCGATCAATTCGATGAAATCAAATTTTCCAAAAAATTTCCTTTTCCCGCCAGAGACTTTTGCTTTGGGAAGTTTGTATCCAAAAAACACAACCAGGAGATAGGTCAAGGCGTTACGAAGATTATTAATTTCATAAATATCCTTAACATACTTTACCCCAACATAAAAGGCATTTAGGAAAATTAGAACAACAGCAAAGGCACACCATGCCCAAGTTCGCCAAAAATTGGAAGCGGGGAATAAAAACCATACCACCAGCGCGGAAAATAAAGAGAAAACAAAAACAAACAAACCAAGTTGGACAAGACGCGAAAAACGCCCCTTATCCAGATTTTCATTAAACCTTTGAGTAAAATCGGGTGAAGTCATCTCAACTCCCTGGGTTCGGCGGCGGCGGATTTTTCGGGGAGCCGCCCTTATCATCCTGCTGGTCTGCAAGAAGCCAATCGTGTATGTTCTTCAAAATTTCGTGCAGGTCTGCCGAAGACATGTCGCTGTCTGCGACAGAGGTTTCCAATGCCTGCAACACGCGCAGGGCAAGCGCCTCATCAAAATGCGGCGTGGATTGGAAAATACCCGAAAGCAAATGGGTCGTTTCCTCTTGAACCAGCGCGCGATTCCTGTTTCGCACACGGATGGCATCCAGTTCAAACACTGCATTTGAAACGGAAATCTCACGCTCCTTTTTGGCTTTCCAAGCCAGCAACATCCTTTCCTGAATTTCGGGGCTGGCTGCCAGCACATCGCCAAACGTTGCGCTTTTGACCACAATTCCCATGTGACGGAAGAAGTTGAATTTTTCGCGCGTGAGAGTCACTGGCGTTTGCCTTCGCAAAGAATCCAGCCTGACAACTTGATCAAAGGAAAAAGGGTCGCCGTTCAAATGCTCAATGAACTGAAAAGTCATCAAGCCTCTGGCTTTGACCTTGAGCGCAAAATCCTCTTTAAGTCCCGCTAAAAATACCTGTACGGGAGTCTTATCATTTTTGTCTTCGACTTCCTCGCGGCGGGTCAGGTTCAGCAAGTCGCCGCTGAAAAATCTATCGTAGGGAACATCCGACATCATCTTGCGGAAAATATCGGTGGAAGATTCAAGCGGCGCCCTGTGCCAGGGGATTAATTTCCCGTCACGGTCACGCGCCTGATTGAAAACCGCCCGCAAGACTCGATCTTCGTCAAATTTATAGGGAATAAAAGGATTCGAAGGAGAGTCATCAAACAACGGAAGGGATGCACGCAGGATGTCGATGGCATCATCCACATCAACAGACACGCCGCCATTAATCTTTAACTCGGTGTCGGTTTCGGATACTTTCAAAATTTTCAAATCAGTCAGGTTTTTGCCTCCAACATAACCGACCAACACTTTTTCAGGGGCGTCGCTCAGGCTAAAAACAACAGTGACCTTGGATTTAACCTTGATGCCATTGCGGGTATAAACTTCAAGGAAGTCGGTTGTGCGGGTCTGCTTGCGAAGGTCAACCACATCATCAATTTTCTGTCCCTTTTCGGTAAATACCACGCCCGGACCTTTTGCCTCCGGCTCTTTAGGTTCATAGGGTGTGGCGGCTTTCCCTTTTTTGGCGGGCTTGCTGTGAGAAGCCTCCCATTCATCTTCTGAAGGCAAAGACATGGATTTGACATCGTCATGCTGAACCAACACCACGGCGCTGCTTAAATCAACCAGGGCAACGCCGGGCTTGCTGCTTTCCAACTCATGTTCACGGGAAATTTTCACGCCGCCTTTCACAAAAATAGCAGGGCCGTGTATTCCACGAGCATAAAAAACAAGGCGATCGTATGCCTTTTTCCGCTCTGTCCACTCGGTGACCGGCAACACAAATTGAGCCACGATGAGCAGGCTCAATTTGTATAACAAGAAATAGGCGAGCCCACCCAAGAATAAAAATAAAACCGATTTATCAATCAGAATAGAAAAAACGCCTCCCAACGTTTGCGTATTAGGTATGTGCAAAATTAAAAAGGTTATAAACTGAATAAAGCTAATGACAAACGAAAACAGCCCTTTAAGCCCCGCCCAAACCTTATCGTAAAAAAAAGCAGCCGTAACGATGGGAACAAGGTAAAGTTGAACCCAGAGCGCGCGATAAATGTTCATGGCAACCCTGTCTTTCTTAACCCGCTGATGCCGCTGATAATTTCATCCACAAAAATATTTCTCCTATATTGATCGCCATAGCCTTTGAACACCGTCGTGACGTAATAGGTCAGGTCTTGATCTTCGGCATAATCCTTCAATAACGGCAAAGGGTTGGTTTTATTTAGGAGAAGCGGCTCACTTGCTGTCTGCGCGGGTGTTGTTTCGGGATGGAAAAAATTATCCAAAATACTGCGGATGTGCGTCTCGGATGAAGAAGAAAATCTTTGATAAAAATCAGGCCAGGCGTGATACAACAAAGCCAGATAAAAAACCAAAGTCTGCGGTACTCGTACCTCGTCACGATTAAGTAGTTTGTAAAAATCCACAACCTTGGTTGCGCTTTTGATCAACCTGCGCGGAACCAAAACCCGTGGAATTTGCGGAATATCCTTTTCATTGAGTTCAAGGGCATCGTTACCAACCAGAGATCGCAACAGCCTGACAATTTTTTTCCGGTCAATCGTCGGTGAAAGCGAGAGGTGATACTGCTCTGGAATAATTTTATCCAGATAACTATTGCCATCCATACGTGTGCCTTCATATTTGTGGTTGATATAACTGGCAACCACTTCGGCATCCATGGCAAAGACCCAGGTGCAATGCGGGACGTTGAAGAAGACTTTGACAGATTCAAGCAGACGCACCACGTTTTCGGGAGAGCAGCGGTCAAGGTTGTCAATGCAGAGGACAATATTTTCGCATCCTGCTCGTTTTCGGGCAAATTCGATCAGACTTGCAAATGCCTGTTTTGTTTCCTTTATTTCTTTCGCATCGCTTTTCCACTTCCGCAGAATCGATTCGTGATTGATACCCGCATCATGCATAGTAGCATCAGCAACAGATTCTTTAATCTGTTTAAATCCAGATTCCACCTGTTCAGCATTAAATTTTGTTTTAAGAGCAGTTTCAGCCAAAAACATAGTCGAAGAAAACAATACCCGCTTTACAACTACAGACCATACAATAGCAGGGACATCATCCCCTGCTATCTTATTCAACTCGACCACCACCGGAATCAACAACCCATCGCTTGATTCATATTCCCAGGCATCAATGATTTCAACACGAAGTTCTCCCGCTTTGCCTTCAGTTAACTTTTTATTCTGTTGATCCAACAAGTGTAATAAACTAGTTTTGCCTGTCCCCCAGCCGCCGTAAATTCCAAGAACGTGCGGACAGTCATCTTCGCGCAGACGTTTCAATACTCTCTCAGCCAAAGACCGTCTTTCAAGAATATCTTTTTCAAAAATAGTTTGATCATTTTCAAGGGCTTCGTGTATGTTGGCTTTCCCATTTTTATCATACTCATTGCTCATTGCGTCCTCCCAAAACTATGCGGTAATGCTCGACTAAATTAGTATATACTTTCACTATATACATTGTCAAGAGGATTTGAAATTTATTCAGCGCAATATCTGTTTCCCAAATTATTCATTTCTGCTTTAAAATCAACGCACTATGTTCAAAAAACTCTCCAGTGGAATTGGTGCATTTTTGCAGACCCCGGCCGGTGTGATCATCACGGCCAATGTGATCTGGCAGGTTGTGATGTGGGCAATGAAAATTCCCACCACCGGCGTTGTATATTACATTGTCAGCTTTTTTATCCTTGGGCTGGATGTTTTTGTCGCCTTTACCCTGCGCGACCAGTTGATCTATTTCTTCTCACAGTTTGTACTGCCGATTCAAAATCCAAAGTACAGGCAAGACATTGCCGCGCGGGTCAAGAATTTTGAATCGGGCAGCCGCGGCCCGGCGCTGTTCGTCAAAAATGGACGGGTGATTCTACACGAGGGCGAAGAGAAAAAACGCGGAGCAGGCTTGATCGTCCTTGACACCGCCAGCGCAATAGTCTTACGTACCGATACCGAGATCAAAGATACAGTTGGCCCAGGCATTAAGTTCACAAAGAGTAACGAATATATCGCGGGCAGTGTTGATCTTCGGGCGCAGTGGCAGTTTATCGGTCCGCTTGTCACCGACGAACCGTTTCTCCATCCTGTGCCAGCCTCCTCTCAAGATTATAACGAAACCCAAAGCCGCCAGCAGACCAGCGGATTAACGCGCGACGGCTTTGAAGTCTCGCCCACCATCAGCATCAAATTCAGCATCAGGCGCCCTCTCGAAAAGAAACCAACGGAAAGCGGCGTAACCTCCTACTATGGGTTTGACGCAGAAGCAGTCCGCAATGCAATTACGCGCGAGGTCATCCAACTTGGCGCATCAGAAAATACCAACGCCCGCATGGAATGGAACAAGCTTCCCGCGCATTTGGTTGTAAATATCTGGCGCGAGTATGTCCGCAAATTCAAATTTAGCGAACTGTTCACCTCCAACGGTCCCAGCGGATTGCAAATCATTGAAGAGGCGATCAACAAACGGGTCAAAAAAGCAAACGTGGAAGCGTTGGATGACACCGGCGCGCAAACCGGCGAATGGGTGGAAAGTTTTGAGTTCAAACAATTGCAGTCACGCGGACTTGAGATCACAGACGTGCGAATCCACAACGTGCTCTTTGATCCTGCCCTCGAAGAACAGACGATTGAGGAATGGAGCGCAGAGTGGATGAACATTGCAAAAAAGGAAGAAAGCCACTTAAACGAAATGGAAGCCTGGATCGAAACCGCCGCGCGAAATGAAGCCAGCAAAAGTTTTGCAAAAATCGCATCGCGCCAGTTTGGCGGCAAACCCACCCACCCGCAGGAAAACCCATTCAAAACCCTTCAATTATTAATCCAGCCGTTGAACGAGTATATTCTCAACGAAAACTCTGCCAGCAGCGACATGGAAACAGATTTAAGAAAACTGGACGAAATTTGGAAATGGCTGCTGGACAATAATCCCAATCTGCCAACAAACACTGGAAGCGGAGACAAGCCATGAAAAATCAAATGCAGCGTGATGAACTTATCTCCCTGCTCTTCGGCTTGTCAAACGAAAGCGTAGAGTTCAGAAACAAATGGCGCGGAATGGCCGGGCTGGCCGTCTGGCTCCTCTTAAGCGGCGTGAGCATGATCATCATGATCTTCGGCAGCGGCGCACAAGGACAACTTAATATTCTGGTCATCATCGGCATGAGTTTTGTAAAATACGTTCCCCTGCTGATGGTCGTTTACAACCTCGCACGAGTCATGGCGGCGCGCTATCTGGATGATGTTTATGAATTGGATGACGAAAACCTGGCATCCAATTTTCTTGAAGAAGTAACCTTTGGTTACGGACGCGACAAAATCACAATCAATGAAGGCACAATATCTGAAAAAGACGAACAATCGCCCATCATTCTAATTGGCGGACCAGGCTCCATTCAAGTAAACCTCGACAGCATTGCCCTGCTGGAAAAAGTAAACGGCGAGCCGGAAGTGATTCACCCACGCAGCGCCGCATGGAAACTTGGCAGGTTTGAGCGCATCCGCGAGATCGGCAAATCTGACGAGGCGGGCGAACGCGAGTACGCAATCATCAACCTGCGCGATCAATTTGTCAGCGAGTTAACAGTAAAGTCGCGCACCAAAGACGGCATTCCGCTCGAAGCCCACGACATCAAAGTAATGTTTAGTGTCCTGCGCCGGCAACAAACAGAAGCCGAAAAAGTACAAGGCGACGCCTACCTCTTCGATGAACGCGCCGTGCAAGCCCTCGTCTACAACCAGACCATCATCAGCCCCGAACCATCTGCCGTATCTGGCATCACCTTCCCGTGGGACACGACCGTTATTCCGCTCATCATTTCCGAACTGGAAGAATTGATCACATCACACACCTTAAGCGAAATTCTGGCAAGCATCAGCCAAAAAGAAATGAACAACGCCTTCAACAACGACCAGACCATTGTGCAAATGCGCCTTGAAATGACAGGCCGGCAAATGACCTCTGGAATGCAAAAGGAAGCGCCCAGGTTTGAATCGCGATCCAAAATTACCGCGCAATTCTTTGAAAAAGAATTCAAAGAAAAAGCCGCCAAAATTGGCGTGGCGATTGAATGGATAGATATTGGCACATGGCAATTACCCTCCAGCCTAATTCTCGAAAAACACAAGGACGCCTGGAAACTTTCACAGGAAAACGCAAAAAAGCGCAGTGAAGTGGAACGATCCAAAAAAATGTATGAAACAGCAGAAATCATTAAATTGATCAACAGCGTGCTGATTGAAAATTACGAAAAGGGACTCGCGCGCGGCGCAACTGCACAGCGCAGCAAAGATACCGCCACCCGCGAAACAGACACCCCCGCAATGGAAAGCGAAGCCAAGAAACGCGATGCGGGCAGAAAAGACGCCGTGATCACCGCGCAGGAAATATTAAACGCATTCCGCAAGGAACTACGCGCGGGAAAATTGTTGATCGAAAATGAGCATAAATCACAGGAAGAAAAGATTGCCGAAATCACAAAAATTGAGAAGGCGCTATACGACATCACCTATCTCACCAACCATTGGATAAAGAAAACATAATGAAACATCCCAACTTCACCATTGCCCCCGAAATAAAAATAGCCCTCGATCTTGGCGCGCCCATTGTTGCGCTTGAATCTACAGTCATCACACATGGTCTGCCTCACCCGCAAAATTTGGAACTGGCGCGGAATATGGAAAAGAATGTGCGCGACGCCGGAGCGACACCCGCCACCATAGCCCTGCTGGATGGACAAATCCGCATCGGCATCTCAGACGAGGAACTGGTTCTGCTTTCTGAAAGTGAGTCTACGCTGAAAGTGAGTCACCGTGATTTTGCAACCGCCATCGTCAAAAAAGCAAACGGCGGAACCACCGTGGCAGGCACCATGTTCGCCGCAAATATGGCAGGCATTAAAGTTTTTGCCACAGGCGGCATCGGCGGCGTACACAAAGAATCAGCTTTTGATATTTCAACCGATCTGCGCTCACTGGCAGAGATTCCCACCATCGTGGTCTGCGCGGGAGCCAAGGCAATATTGGATCTACCGGCTACGCTGGAATATCTCGAAACCATGGGCGTGCCCGTTATCGGCTACCAAACGGATGAATTTCCCGCCTTCTATTCGCGCGAAAGCGGACTTGGCGTTAGCGCGCGCCTTGACTCGCCCAAAGAAATTGCCGAGTTCGCCCGCGCACATTGGAACCTGGGCATGAAGGGCGGCATCCTCGTCACCAATCCCATCCCCGAAGCAGATGCCATCTCCGCCGCGAAAATGGAACCGATCATCGCCAAAGCCTCCGCCGAAGCCATCGAGCAGGGAATCCACGGGCAAAAACTCACCCCGTTTTTACTGGGACGCATTAGCGAGTTGACAAAGGGAAAGTCAATGAAAGCAAACCTTGCATTGCTATTAAATAACGCCAGGCTGGCGGCGCAAATTGCAGGGGAATTAAGCGGGAAGAAAAAAGGCTGGGCAATGTAGGGTAATTGGTAATTGTCCCGCATGGACAGTGGTCTGAAAAGGCTGCTGGGACATGCGGGATTTTTATTTTTAACAAGGTGGATGCTGTTGTAATTACAACTTTCAAAACTGTTATTTGTTTACATCGCTTATGTGATGTATGATTTCAAAAAAATTTTTTGATTTGGAGATCTTATGCAGGAAAATTTTGATTCCCGTCTAAATACAATCATCGCTTTCGCAATTTCAATTCTGACCATTTTTAGCGGTCTTTTAGGGTGGCAAATGGGAAACATTGCAGGAAATGCATCAGGCGAGTATTCAGCCGCGCAACGCGCCGAATTGAACGCACAAAAAATTCAATCCATTAACATCCTCGCAGTGGAGGAAAACCACCGCAGTTTTCTGACCTACAAACGCTATTATGATGAATACCAACTTGTTTCAACACAATTGGACGAAGCACAATCAGCCAAAGACGCAGACATTGCCGTGATTAATAAATTGAGCGCAAGACAACAGGAATTACGTATTTTATATCTATCCAATCTAAAGCTTTTTCCAAATGTATATATTACACGTGATGGGACATACGACACCAAAACCCAATTGGGACAGATGTGGGCACAAGCCACTCGCGAGCTTGACCTGGAACCTACACCACATTTGGAAGCGGGACGCATTCTGGATGATCAAGTGCAAAAAATGCAACTTGCCCTGATATTGCTGGCTGTTTCACTTTTTTTCTTTGCCATTGTATCCACAGTTGAATCCTTGAAACGCAGCATCATCCTCATTTTTAGCGGATCAGGCTCTGTGTTCGCCGCCATCGGCATAACCATTGGTCTTTTATATTGGAGTTAACCATGTCTGAAGACACAAACACCCCCGACCCCGACTCCACCTCAAACAGGACTTTTAACGTAATCGTAGCAATCGCTGTAGCAGTGATCGCCCTGGCTGGGTCATTTATCACAAAAATTCAAAGCGATGCATCCTCCCTCTCCAGCGCTGCCGGAAATGACGAACAGATGTATTACTACCGTGCCATGGGAGAACAAATCAGCGGAGATGCGAATACAAATTATGAATTCGGCACAATCTACCAACTTTGGGTTGAATATAATCTGCTTGCCACATCCGCTGAAAAAAATGGGGATCTGGCCGCCGCCAATTCATATCGCAACTTGCGCGATAACCTGTTGAATAACAGCAGCCTGCTCACTTCAGACTATTTCGACTCAACAACAGGCAATATAGATCTCCTTGCCTATAAAACAAACCTATACCAATTGAATGTCATCCAACTACTGGAGATGCAAAGTGCAGCATCCGATGTTGCTGATGCATGGGATGAAAAAGACAGCGCCTACGTTTTACAACTAACCTTGCTTGCTGTTGCCAGTTTTCTGCTTGGGTTGGCGCTGATGACAAAATCCAAAATTGCACGCACTGTTTTTGTCGCCTCAGGTATTCCCATGGTGGTTATCATTTCAATCTGGGCTTACATTGTCTGGAAACAGCCGGTCTATGATCTGCGCGAAACAGGCGCAATCCAACACTTTGCAAATGGCGTCAACCTGACCGAACAAAAACACTGGACAGAAGCGCTGGAACAATTCAATCGCGCAATTGACTTAGCTGGAGAGGATCAGCCATACGGACATGCCTACATACATCGCGCCCAAGCAAATGCCAAACTTGGAAAATTTGAAGCGGCTGTGAACGATTATCTGCTCGCAATTGATATGGGAGAAAATGATCCAAATGTGGTTGGCAATCTGGTTTGGGCTTTATTCCAAACAGGAAAATTCCCGCAGGCGATAGAGGTCGGACAGACAGCCCTTGAGGAAAATCCCGACAATCTTTGGTTGCAATTACGGGTTGGGATGGCATTACTCGCCAACGGCGACCAAGAAACTGCAAAACAGCAATACCAAAATATTGTGGAACTCGCATCAGATAAGGCATCCAACATGCGTTCGCTTGGCGACGATCCGTCAGAAATCTGGTGGCAATTGAATGATGCATCCTTCCAACTGGAAAAACTGGTTCAATTATTGAAGAAAAGTAAAGCAGTTTCTCCTGTAAAAAGTTCCATCAAAGACAAGCAATTGGTCATCCAGTCTGCACAGGATTTTATTTCACTATTGAATGAGGCATCCGTCTCTCTTCAATACGAGATTGTCAAATCTGAAGTAAAAACCGTTGTAAATAGCCCTGAGTTCGCTCTCGCCACAACTAGTGATCAGGTATATGTGCATAAGGTGGACGTCGTATTCCAATATTCAGGACTGGAAAAAGGACAATTACTTGCCATCAAAGTTTTGCGCAACGGCATTGAGGATCCATCGTGGACTTATACAAAAATATGGGATCAAAATAGCCAGGGAAAAATAACCATCATCTTAACACCTGCCTATGCTGATGTTTACATCGTTCCGCCCGGCACATATGAAGTGCATATTTATGTAAACGGTAAACTAATTCAAAGCGGCGGATTCCTCGTAAACGGCAGCGATTCATCAACAACAGCCGAAATCGATTCAAATTTTGTCTTTTCAGACATGCTAAACTCGTTCAACTTCTTCAACATGGATATCTTTGCCGACACTGGCGACTTAGTCGAAGAAGACCTATATTTCGACCCAACTCAATTCTATGAAACCGGGCAGGAAATTGATATTGACACTCTCAACAATGATGAAGAAACTGCACCCGAAAATAACGATACTTTTACAACCTGCGAAGACCCTAATTCTCCAGAGTGTGCCAGCCAGGATGCAACCAATGGAGACACAACAGAAGATACGGCTAACGACAACATAACAGAAGACACAACCAACGGCGATTCAACAAGTGATAATGCAGATACCGGCGGCGAAGATGCTGGCGGCGATACCGGCGGTGAAAACTCGGACGGTGGGGACGCCGGCGGCGATACCGGCGGTGAAAACTCGGACGGTGGAGACGCCGGCGGCAACAGCGACCCTGTTGAAGACCCTGGCAGCGCAGAACCCGTTGAAGACCCTGGCAACGTAGATCCCGTTGAAGACCCCGGACAATAAGCGCAAAAACAGCCCTGCAAATTTCAGCAGGGCTGTTTTATTATCACAGTTATCACTTCTCTTCCAGCAATTCCCTCACCAACCCCTCTGGCACCTGCACCGCAACCAACTCGCCTTTGACGGTGATCACGCCGTTTGCCACGATCCATTCTTCAACAACCACTTTTCGCCCCTTCACCTCTTTTACCCGTCCGCGGACTTCCAACTCGGGACCCAACGGCGTGGGCTTGAGATAATCCACATGCAATGAAGCGGTGAGATAACGCAGGGGCGGCTCGGTATCCATCGCGCGGGATTCGGCGCGGTAGCCGGCGGCGGCGGCTGTGCCTGTGCCGTGACAATCGATCAGCGAAGCCAGCAACCCGCCGTAGACATAACCCGGAATGGCCGTGTGGTAGAGCTTGGGCTGAAAATACGCAACAGTTTCATCCCCGTCCCAAAAACTCTTGAGTTGATTCCCAACTTCGTTCATACTTCCACAACCGTAGCAATGCGCGAAGTATTCGGGGTAAAAATCTTGAAATGCTTTTTCAGTCATGAAACCTCGGAAAGAATAGTGATTAGTAATTGGAGACTAGTAATTGGCGTCAATTACCAATTCTTTTTATGGTGTAGCCGCGGGTGGAACGGGTGTAAAGGTCGGCGTGCTTGTGGGCGTCTCATTGGGAGAGCCGATCACAATGAACCGTCCGTTCTTTTTTAGATCGTACCCCATAAAAATCTGTACTTCGTATGAGCCTGCCACCCAGCCACCGTTGGGACCTGTGCTTTCAACAAAGCCGCCAGTACCGCCCGTGCTCCATTCCTCTTTCCATGGCTCGGTTTGATAATCTATCAATTGCCCATCGCGGTACCAAAGTACCGTCCATTGCACGCCGGGAATGATATTGGCATAATCAAATCCGCCGTACATGGTTTGAATGGGAAGTTCAAATACAGTCTGGGGGTCTATGGGATTCGTGCCGTCAAATTCAGTTGAGAATTGAATAGCGGTAAAAATTGCATCGGGATTGGGCGTCACCTGACCTTGAAACAAAGACTCAATCGCAACGGGTATAAATGGCGTAAGCGTCACCGTAGGCGTATCAGAAACTGAGGGAGTCAAAGTTTGCGTCGGCGGTACCGTAACAGTTGGCGTTAATGTAATAGTTGGAGTCAACGTGATGGTTGGAGTCAACGAGGGTGTAAGCGAGGGCGGAAAATATTCAAAGACAATTGGCTCGCCATAAAATGGAAGCCAGACCGCGCAACTGAACAAAACCAATGCAAGCAAAAATAAGCGCCATGCGTTTTTATTGTGCATTCGGCGCAAACTATAAAAGGATAATTTACGCGCAGACTGCATGACACGAATAGCCGCGCGTATTAAAAAAACAGCGGCGACAATAATCAAAATAGATGCGGCGATAATTCCAGCGTGAATATCCATAAACGGGATTATAAACGTTTAACAGCCTGCCCTGAGCGTGTCGAAGGGTTAAACGTTATAATTCGCGCATGACAAACCAAACCATCTTCCTCAAACTGGGCGGATCGTTAATCACCGACAAGGATACGCCCTACACCCCACGATTGGATAAACTCAAAGACCTGGCGCTGGAGATTAAAACGGTTCTGGACTCAAACCCGGAGTTGATCCTGATTCTGGGACATGGTTCTGGCTCCTTCGGGCACACCGCCGCGAAGAAATATGGCACGCGCGATGGCGTCCCCCTCGCTCCTACGGAGCACTCCCCCCATTTTCTGCAAAAATGGGGGGAGACGGAGAAGGGTAAAGAATATTGGAAGGGCTTTGCCGAAGTCCGCTTTCAGGCGGCGGAGTTGACGCGCTACGTAATGCAGACCCTGCTCGAAGCGGGCGTGCCAGCCATTCCATTTTCACCGTCGGCATCGATGGTTTCAAATAATCGAAAAGTAACCTCACATAACATTTTGGCTATCCGCAAGGCATTGGCGGCGCGCCTGCTCCCCGTGGTGCATGGCGACGTCGCCTTCGATGAGGCGCTCGGCGGCACGATCCTCTCCACCGAAGATGTCTTCGCCTTTCTGGCGGAACACCTGCCCCCCACGCGGATTCTGCTGGCGGGGATCGAGGCGGGCGTATGGGAGGATTTCCCGGCGCGGACCAGGCTCGTGAAACAGATTCAACTATCAGATTATGAAAAGATGCGGGCGGGCATCGGCGGGTCGGCGAGTACCGATGTCACAGGCGGGATGAAAGCCAAAGTCGAGGAGATGTTCGGTCTCATCCAAAAAAACAAGGGCTTGACTACACAAATTTTTTCAGCAGAAGAAAGCGGATTTTTAACACGCGCATTAAGAGGCGAAAATGTTGGGACTCTGCTGAGTGGGTGACAAACTCCGAAGGAGTGCAATGATTATAGAATTGCACAAATGAACGCGCCAAACCCCGAAGGGGGTGTCATGGTTTTTTGGAAAATTATGTCATCCCTTCGGGATTGGGACGGATGTTTGCATCGTTCTATAATCGTTTCATCCCTTCGGGATTTGACGCTGTTAAGTGAATGACAAAGAGGTGACGAAACTCTCTTGCTTTTTTTGCGAATTATTCTGATAATAGAGCTTGATAAATTATATATAATTAATAAGGAGACTCTATGGCTACCAAAGCAAAACCCGCTAAGAAAACCGTGAAGGCAACGCCGAAGAAAGTCGTCGTCAAGAAGGTTGTTAAGAAAGCAGCGCCCCGCTCCGCGAAAACTGCCGTGAAATTCAAAGCGACCAAGTTGAAGTTGGTACGCCCCGTCCCCTCTGATATAGACATCGCCCAGGCATCGGATATCAAACCAATTACGCAGATCGCCGCTGAACTTGGCATCCGCGCTGATGAACTTGAGTTGTACGGTCCCTATAAAGCAAAAATCAAACTTGAAATTTTGGAACGACTTAAGAATCGTCCGAACGGCAAATATATTGACGTAACCGCCATCACCCCCACCCCGCTGGGCGAAGGCAAGACCACAACCACAGTCGGTCTTTCGCAGGCGTTGGGCGCGTATTTGGGCAAGACCGTCATCACGGCGATTCGCCAGCCTTCGCAGGGACCGACCTTTGGCATCAAAGGCGGCGCGGCGGGCGGCGGATATTCGCAAGTGATCCCGATGGAAGATTTCAACCTGCACCTGACAGGTGATATTCATGCAATTACCGCGGCAAATAATTTAACTGCCGCCGCGTTGGATGCGCGTGTGATGCACGAAAAAATGCAGGATGACGAAAAATTATTCAACGCGCTTTGCCCGCTCGATAAGAAGGGCAACCGAAAATTCTCATCCAATATGATGCGCCGCTTGAAGAAACTTGGCATCGAGAAAACCGATCCCAATGAGTTGACAGCCGAAGAACGCTCGCTTTTTGCGCGGCTCGACATTGACGAAGCCACCATCACCTGGCGGCGCGTGGTGGACATCAACGACCGCATGTTGCGCGAAATTGAAGTTGGCTTGGGTAAAGATGAAGTTGGACACGCCCACCGCACAGGTTATGATATTGCCGTTGCATCTGAAATTATGGCTGTGCTGGCGTTGACCACCGACCTGGAAGATATGCGCGAACGTTTTGGCAAAATGGTCGTCGCCACCAACAAACGCGGCGAAGCAGTCACCGCCGAAGACCTGGGCGTGGCTGGTGCGATCACCGTTTTGATGAAGGACGCGATCAAGCCCAACCTGATGCAGACCCTCGAAGGCACGCCCGCCACTGTCCACGCGGGACCGTTCGCCAATATCGCGCACGGACAATCCTCGATCATCGCGGATCGGATCGCGCTCAAACTGGCGGATTACGTGATCACCGAATCAGGCTTCGGCGCCGACATCGGCATGGAAAAATTCTTCGACATCAAATGCCGCTACTCGGGCTTGATCCCGCAGGTGGTGGTGTTGGTCGCCACCGTCCGTGCGCTCAAGATGCACGGCGGTGGACCGAAAGTTGTGGCTGGCAAACCGCTCGCCCCCGAATATACCGATGAAAATCTCGAACTGCTGCGCGCGGGACTTCCCAACCTGGAACGTCATATTCAGAACGCGCTTAAGTTCGGCGTGAACGTAGTGGTGGCTGTGAACTCGTTTGCAACCGATACCCCCGCCGAAGTGGAAATCGTACGCGAAGCCTCGATGAAGATGGGCGCGATGGACGCAGTCGTCTCGACCCATTGGGCGGATGGCGGCGCAGGCGCGAAGAAATTGGCTGAGGCTGTGATCAAAGCCGCCGAGAAGCCGACCAACTTCCAGTTCCTGTATCCGCTGGAAGAGACGATCAAGAATAAGATCGAAACCATCGCCCGCGAAATTTATCGCGCCGACGGCGTGGATTATTCTCCCGAAGCCGAAGAACAAATTGCGCGCTACACCCGCCAGGGCTTCGACAAACTGCCGATCTGCATGGCGAAGACGCATCTTTCCTTTACCACCGATGCCTCGAAGAAAGGCGCACCCACGGACTTCCGCATTGGCGTGCGCGAAATCCGCGCCAGCGTTGGAGCGGGATTCCTGTACCCGATCCTCGGCGACATGCGGACGATGCCTGGCTTGCCCACCCGTCCCGTGTTCTATGACGTGGACCTGGATTTGAAGACCGGCAAGGTGCTTGGGTTGTTCTAATTTTGATTGACGGAACAAGCCATGAAGGAACTTTCTTCATGGCTTGTTTTTTATTCGTGCTGAGCGCAGTCGAAGCACATTTGCTAAAAAGCCCTTCGACTGCGCTCAGGGCGAGGTAGTTTCTGAGAAAGGAAATTTTCATGAAGAAATCACGCGCACGCGATTTGGGGATTCCATTTGAAGGCAGCACGGGAGCGTTCAACGCGATCACAGATGTTTCAGGCGTGACGGTTGGATATGCGACCGTGATCGAAGGCAAATCCGCGCGGACGGGAGTGACGGTCATTCATCCGCGCGGAAAGGGGGAGCACACGCCAGTTTACGCGGGCGTGCATTCATTCAACGGCAACGGCGAGATGACAGGCGCGGCGTGGGTCGAGGAAGGCGGCTTGCTCGAAGGTCCCATCGGAATCACGAACACACACAGCGTTGGCATTGTCCGCGACTCGATCATTGCCTGGCAGATAAAAAATAATGCGATGTATCAAAAATGGTCATGCCCCGTGGTGGCTGAAACCGCGGACGGCTGGC
>JAIFKY010000110.1 GCA_020049345.1 Anaerolinea sp. | reverse complement strand
TGAACTCGTAACCTCCCGCTTACAAGGCGGGTGCTCTGCCAATTGAGCTACGTCGGCGAGGGATTAAGCAGAGCGATTATACCAAAACAATGCACAACGTCAAGACAATTGCCATAGTCATTATTAACCTAAAAGATAAAAATCTGGACTTGACAATTATAATCTTTGGATATATTATTAGAACAAATATTCTAATATGAACAAAACCAATTACTTTTCCCTGATGATTGACGCGCTAACAGAAATTGCTGAAGAAGAACAAGCGCATCCGACTCTGCCTGAGCCTGGTCTGGCCGCCTTGCGATCCGTCATCACTGGAGCATCTCCCCTACCTCATACGGCGCTCTTCCTCGGACTTGCAGAAGATGGGTTGCCCGTCCTGCTGGATTTGTACGATCCCATCCCTGGACCCATTCTCGTGATCGCCGATCGAGCCAGTGGAAAGACGACACTCCTGCAAATGATCGCACGAGCCGCTGAGTTATCACACGAGCCGTCCATTGTTCAATTTGGAATCATCACCCAGCACACGAATGAATGGGAAAATTTCCAGGGCAACAAAAGCGCCGTCGGAATTTACTCCACTCAAGAAGACTCCACGCGCGAGTTGTTGCAATCTCTTGTCACGTGGGCGCACAACAATAAGGGAGAAGGTCAATCCATCCTGCTTTTGATTGACGATCTGGAAGCGATCACAAAACTCGATCAACAAACGGAACAAAATTTGCGCTGGCTGTTGTTGCGCGGACCCAGCCGCCGTATCTGGCCCGTCGTGACAATTAACGCAAGCCGTGCCCGTGAGATCGAAGCATGGCTTGGCTTCTTCCGCACGCGCTTGTTTGGCATCATCCGTGACGCAGAAGATGCGCGTTTTATTGCCAACGATCCGAACAAAGCGTTCGACGGATTGGCTGCATCACAATTTACCATGCGCGAGGGAAATAACTGGCTGAATTTTTGGGCTCCTGAAATTGATTAGAAAAGGCAAATATCATGCACACTGGAATGTTATGGTTTGACAATGATCCACGCACCACGTTGAGTGTTAAAATTCAAAAAGCGATGGACTACTACAGCAAAAAGTTTGGGCGCGTCCCAGATATATGTCTCGTACACCCCAGCATGTTGGAGAGCGGACAAAAGCAATTTGAACTTGGAAAACTCACCATCCATCCCTACCGTCCTGTCATGCCTGGACACCTTTGGATCGGCGTCGAGGACCAAAAATAAGTTTGAGATGTAGTGGGACAATCAAAAGTCCTTCGCCATTCACTATATCTCAAACGGTCTTTACGAACATCCCGCGAATACTGGTCGCGGGATGTGTTTTTTATTTATTCATTAGACCTCTTGCAAAAGTCCATTTTTGACCACAAAGGCACAAAGTCTCGAAGACTCAAAGAAAAAAAACTTAGTGACCTAGTTCTTGGTGACTTTGTGGTTTTCAACGCTTTACTTATGCAAGAGGTTTTATTAATCAGACAGCGCCACCACAAAAGCAATAGCCTGAGTTTCCGTGTGGCTCAAACTCACAGACCAACTGGAAAGTCCCAACTTTTGCGCCAGATTCTCAGCCTTGCCAATCAAATATAAATGCGGCGCGTGATTCTCGTCGCCCCGTATTTCAATATCCAGCCAGCCTACATCGCCAATTCCACAACCCAGCGCTTTTGCAGTGGCTTCCTTTGCCGCAAATCGCGCGGCGAGAGATGTAAACCGCCCACCGCTCTCACGCTGTTCTGTTTCGGTGAAAATTCGCGCAACAAAGCGATTACCGTTGCGATCAATTGCAGCACGAATACGCGCAACGTCAACGAGGTCAACACCAGTGGATAGTTTCATTGCGAATTATTACGGACCCGCTGTCGAAATTACCAGACGATCTGGGTCAATGTATTTGCGCGCGGTCTCCAGCACATCGGCGCGGGTCACGCCGCGCACCATGCCTTCATAGCGTTGATAAAAATCCAGCCCAAGGTTGTAACGCTCAATATTTAAAAGCGCGCCCGCAACGCCGCTGTTTGATTCAAGCGAAAGCGGCAAACGTCCAACGTAATTTGCCTGGCTATCAGCCAGTTCTTCCTTTGTTACGCCGCTCTTTACAAAACGACGCAGTTCTTTTTGAATTAGATCAATTGCCTTATTTAGATTGGCTGGATTCACTCCCGCACTCACCTCCCAACTACCGGGGCCAGTGCCTGCATTCAAACTGGACGAGGCATAATAAGCCAAACCTGATTTCTCGCGCACCACCTCGCCAATTCGTCCCATCATGCCAAATTGACCCAACACGGAATTTCCCAGCGACGCTGAAAAATATTCGGGGTCTTTGCGCCTGGGACCGATCATGCCAATCACCAGATCAGATTGTGACTTGCCCGCGAGAACGTGGTGATGTTTGACGGTTTTCTTAACTGGTTTACAGGCAGGCAACGCCGGCGCACCCACCTGACCTGGAACCTGCCAGCCTCCGAGGACATTTTCCAACGCCTCAGCCGCTTTCTTTGGGTCAATTGCGCCCACAATTGCTATGACCATGCCTTTCGGTCCAAAGTAGCGTTGGTGAAATTCCTGCATATCCTTGCGTGTTATGGACTGGATCGTCTCCACAAATCCATCGGCAGGGCGGCTGTACGGATGTCCTTCAAATAACATGCGATCAAAAGCCATTGCCGCCATGTCCGAAGTATCCTGTTCGCGAAGGGCAAGTCCGGTCAGCATGTGAACGCGCAACTTTTCAACTTCACTTTTGGGAAAGGTCGGCGCAAGAAGCGACTCGGAAAGCAGTTGGAGCAAAAGCGGGAAGTCTTCGACCAGCGCCCGTCCGCCAAAACTGAGGTTGTGAACGCCCGAATCAAACCCCATGCTGGCTCCAACGGATTCAAGTTCGTTGTAGATGGCGTCGAAGGTGCGGGTTTGCGTACCGCGCATCAGAGAAGATGAGACAAAATCGGCAAGCCCAAGTTTTTCGTCGGTTTCAAAGATTGAGCCGGCGGGTAAATATCCGCCCATGCTGATGGATGGGGTATTAAAACTTGAACGCGCAAGAACGGTGATGCCGTTGGATAATGTCACGCGATAAATATCTTCGACCCCGGGCAAAGATGGCTTTGCACTATTTTTTGTCATTTTATGCCTCATTGCCTTTCGGAACATAAATGCCGATCACGCGGCTTGCAGGTTGAAAATATTTTTGCGCCACGCGCTGAATATCCTGTGGCGTGACTTTGGCAAGATTATCCAAATAAGTTGTAAACCATTCATAAGACGAGAACATTTCCACGTAGCCCATCCAGAATGCCTGATTGGTAATGTTCTCGCTCCCATAGACAAAGACAGCGCGCGCCTGCTTGACTGCGCGTTTGAGTTCATCTTTGGAAGTCAAAACGTCCTGCAATTTTTTAATCTCCGCGTCCAATGCCGCGATCACTTGCTCCGGCTTGCGTTTTGGATGTGTGATCATGGTAACTCGATAAAGATAAGGATCAATGGTTGCTTCTGCCCAGCCGGAAACCTCCACTGCATATTCCTTATCTACCAATTCGCGATACAGGCGGGATGTTTTACTGGAAAGTCCACTCACGCCGCCCAAAAGACCATCGAATACTTGAAGCGGGAAATAGTCTGGATGTGTGGCGCTGGGGAAACGATAGGCAACTTGAATAAACGTGGTTTCTCCGGGACCCTCAACCGAAAACCGCACCTCACCTTTTTGATCAGGCTCGGGGCGGGCAAGCCGCGATGGAGTTTCTCCTTTTGGAATAGGTTCAAATAATTCCTTAATGCGTTTCAGCATTGTTTTAGTTTCAAAATCGCCAGCCAGGGCAAGCACTGCATTATTCGGGATGTAATACCTGCGATAATGATCGTAAAGATCGTCGCGTGTAATCGCGTGCAGGTCAGCCATGTCTCCGATGACTTCGTGGTGATAGGGATGCACGCGGAAGGCAATTTGCTGTACGGCTTCGGTCAAGCGAAACAGCGGCTCGTTCTCATGTCCTTCACGCTCTGAGATAATGACGGTACGCTCCGAGGCGACTTCTTTTGGATTAAAGAGGCTGTGATTCATGCGATCCGCTTCGAGGCGCAGGGCGAGATCAATTTTATCGGCGGGCATGGTTTCGTAATAATGCGTTGAATCGCGCGAAGTGGCGGCATTCCAGCGCCCGCCTTCGCGTGAAATGGCTTTATCTAAAACATTCGCCGGAAATTTTTTTGTGCCTTTAAACTGCATGTGCTCGGTCCAATGCGAAACGCCTGTAGTTCCTGTCGATTCATCCCTCGAACCAACGCGATACCACATCCACGAAGAAATAATGGGCGCGGTGTGAATCTCCTTGAGCCTGACTTTCATGCCGTTTTTAAGGGTAACTTGCGTGATTTTATTTTCCATTTGACTCCAAATATTTATATTTACCGTTATTTACAAACTGATTGACCGTTCAACTTAAGCGCGTCAGGATTAATCATACAATAAAATGGTTTGACAACATCCTGCAAACCCGCAAAAGGTTCATGCAGTTGAGTTTGTTCCAGTGGAATGTCCACATCCACATTCAAAACAACAGGCACTGTCGTATCCACAGGGACAGTCAAATTCAGCACAACCGGCAGGATTGTTCCCTCAGGCAAAACAATGGTCGTTAATGCATTTACGATGTTCAAACCGCCGGTCTTGACTGTGACGAGGGCATTGTCTATGGTCACGTTCTGACTCAAGACCACATTCGTTTGTTGGTTAAGTTGCAGATCAAATTTAACGGGGATGGTGGTTTCAACAGGAATGGTGGTCGTGATGTGGGCGCGATCCATTTTTTCAAAATTGGTATACAAGCCGCCCAACAAACCTGTGCCGATATTCATGGCGCTGCCAATATTCATATTGAGCGCCCGCAAATTGATCCAAAGCACAAGCAAAATAATGATTAAGATAAGGTTGATGGAAAGCGACAGAATGCTGGCTATTGTCCAAAAAGGCGGACCAAAATTACGACGATTCCCCTTTGGGTGTTTAGGCGCAAGTTGAGGCGTTTCATTTTTTAATAGAGAATCGTCGGTCGAAGTTCCCGCCTTTTTTTCCTCATTCAGCGGAGGGAAAGAATCAGCATTCCCTTTTTTGGGCAGGCGGGCAAGCGCAGAGGGGTTGCCTCCATCCAACAAAGTTTGCATTTTTTTACCTGGGTTATTTTTGCGTTCATCCATGATACAGGTCTCCTGTTGGGAAAAATTCCATCCATGATAATATTTGGTCAATATTAACACAGATGCGTCTGGATTATTCCTTTGACCTAATTTTACACAGATGCGTCTGGATTATTCCTTTGACCTAATTTTAGGAGCGGCTGATCTTGTGGGCTTTCCAAAAGATTTAACCACGGAGTACACAGAATCCACAGAGAAAGCCATTAAAGACTCCGCGATCTCTGTATTCTCAGCGGCAAAGATTTTTTCTTTTCGCACAGCGCAAGCATTTAATTTCTAAGCGCCTAATTTTTAGGAAAAATTAATACACCCGCCAGTAACCTATCAAGCGCCTTTCCGACTAATGAGTAGTTCGTGCAATTATGAACAATTCATTAGAGTACCCAGATGGCGGCTTGTAAATTATCGAATAAAAAAATATAATTCGACAACAATCGTCTAATTTGAATATTTTGGAGGCAGTAAAAATGGATGCAACTTATCGCGTTGCAATAATTGG
>JAIFKY010000183.1 GCA_020049345.1 Anaerolinea sp. | reverse complement strand
AGCGCAAGGGCTTGATGATGAAAGATGCCGCCAAGAAGGTGCTCGACCCCAATATTCTTGGCTCTTTGATGGTCAAAATGGGAGACGCTGATGCTTTTATTTCAGGACTTACTTTTGATTACCCGGAAGTGATCCGCCCTGCTTTGCAAATTCATCACACGGCTTCTGGCGTGGCTCGCGCGGCGGGTGTGTACATTATGATCTTTGAAGAAAAGGTATTCCTCTTCACCGATGCAACCGTCAATATTGACCCAACCGCTGAAGACCTGGCTGAAATTGCCCTGCTTGCCGCAGATTATGCCGTGAAACTTGAAATAGACCCGCACGTAGCATTCCTCTCATTCTCAAACTTTGGTTCCACGCCACACCCATTCTCAGATAAGGTTCGCAAGGCTGTCAAACTGGTCAAAGCCCGCCGACCCGACCTGTGTGTGGATGGCGAAATGCAGGCAGATACCGCCGTTGTGCCAGAGATTGCAGAAGAACGCTATCCGTTTAGCGCGGTGAAAGACGCGAATGTGCTGGTCTTCCCATCGCTTGAGTCTGCGAACATTGCCTACAAACTTTTGGCACGCCTCGGCAATGCCAAAGCCATTGGACCAATTCTGCTTGGTGTGGGCGCGCCTGTGCATGTATTGCAAACAGGCGATGACGTAAATGCCATCGTACAGATCGCTTCTGTGGCAGTCATGGATGCAATGGGGCGCGAAGAGAAACTTTCGGGAAAGAAAGCGGTAGCAAAAAGTAAGAAGTAAAAAATAACAGGTTGATCGAAGTGACCTTGAGTTTATTCTCAAGGTCACTTTTTGTTTTATACTCGGTGCGGATAAATTTTGATATTAACGATTGGAGTGCAAAAATTCACTTTTGCGTTTTTTTATGCAAAAAATATTAGGTACATCTTTCAAGCGGTTCAGCCTTTTTTTTGTGTTTGGCGCGGGCGTCACATTTGCTCTGGGGGCTTACACACAATTTCATGTGGCAAGCAATGATTTCTGGAATATTTTGTATTATGGCAGACACATGACGTTGGCAGAACCAGAATCTCTCTATAATGGATTTTTTCCATTTGGCTACGCCCTGCTGATCGGACAACTGCCATTTACGTATTTGCTACCGTTGGCCTACATGGTTAACGCGCTTCTTGCGGGACTTTTTATCGCATCTGTTTTGATGCTGGTTGCATCAACCCGATCAGTTCCTGCAATTATCATTGCGCTTTTCGCTTCAATTTTTGTGCCTGATATTTTTAAGAGCGCAAATACGCTAAGCCCAGATATTGGCAGTGTTGCTTTTACCGCCTTTGCCATGTTCCTGCTCTGGCAAGATCAAATTGAAGGAAAGCAGGAATCCCCTGGCGACTTGCGCGCTGTCCTAGTTGGGCTTTCTTTGGGAATGGCATTTTTGTGGCGAAACCACGCCATTGTCTCCTCTGTGGCAGTGTTGTTCGGTTATTTTTTATTTGCAGGAATTCGCCCGTTTCGTTCTTCTGCGTTGATGGTGGGTACATTTTTTGCAGTTCTTTCCTTGCAGGTGATCGTTAATCTTGCTTCTGGGCATGGCATGTTCGAAACCGCTCAGGCATTCAATATCCACAAGTTTTTTAATGGCATAAACGACACATACCCACCTACCCCTGCCGAGATTGCAAAGTTCTCAATTATTGACACGGTGATGAGCGATCCAAAATGGGCGCTTGGTTTATACCTTGTTCCGTTTAAGTATCTAATTTTGTTTGGCTGGCCTGCGGCGGCTTGCTTTTTGCTTTCTCCCAAGGGACGGTTTTCACGTTATTCTCTGGCTTCGTTAATTTTTGTCCTGTTGTACGCCGTCCCTGTATCGCTTGGCGGCAGTCCCCGCTCGGCGGTAATCCTCATGGGCGCATACGTGACGTCTTTTGCTTTACTGGTTGTCGTTCTACTGGAATTTGCTGAAAAAATTTTTAGCCCCAAAAAATGGGCAACAGCATTGGTCGGTATTCTTTTTGTTGCGGCAGGCATTCAGTTTTTTTACGGGGGAGCGCGTTATGATATTGACCTTGTTCAAACCAGCCGCACTGAACGCAAAGTGCTGATGGTGATTGAACAAACCTTGATCACCGCCGGAATGAAATCTCCAACCGAAGTCTTTGCGGATCGGTATGATTTTTATACCCCAAATAAAATGCCCTATCGATCCCGCCAAATCGGAAACTGGTCCCACGATTGGGTCTGGGGCTACGCCGATGAATTTCCGCCCCTGCCAAATAACTCGTGGGATTCTTTTTCCGCCGCCTGCCGCGAACAGGGAATCCGCTTTCTGGTGCTTTCACCAAACAGCCATTATCGCGGCGACATCTTCCCGCCAATTTATAACCTGAAAGCGGATGTCGAGTCTCTGGGGCTGCAATTTATTGCTCAAAGGGGAAATATCAGAATCTACAAATTTAAATAAAAATCGCGGCGCAATTTGCGCCGCGATTTCAAAAAATCACCTTATTCCGAACTCTCGCTCTTCGCGGGTTTACTTTCAACAGCCGCGCTTTCTTTTGGAGCGCTTTCCTTTTTTGAGTCAGCCTTTTTTATGCTGGAAATATCCCCTGAAGGTGACTTGTGGTCTGTTGCATAAAACCCCGAACCCTTAAAGATGATTCTAGTTGGTGTGATGACCTTTTTCAGCGCTTTCTTGCGGCACTCTGGGCAGGTCTTCAGTGGCGCATCAGTGAAAGATTGGTGGCGTTCGAACTGAATTCCACAATTTTCACAACGATAAGTATAGACTGGCATTTATTTTTCTCCTTGCATATCTTTCGGAAACAATTAGTTTGGAGATTATAGCGTGCATGGGGGGGCGTGGCAAGTCTCAGACGCGCCATGTTATAATTTTCTAACAAAAGTGACAGCCACATCATGGAGAGAATCATGCTAAAAATCGAAATTACCTACTGCGCGGTTTGACATTACACGCCCCGGGCTGTAAGTCTGGCAGGAGAATTGCTGAAGGATTATGAACACGTCATTGAATCGGTGGCGTTATTTCCCTCGGACGGAGGCAGGTTCGAGGTCAGCGTGAACGGGCAGTTGGTCTTCTCGAAACTGGAGTTAAGGCGTCACGCAGAAGCAGGCGAGATCGTCAATATCATTCATAAATTAGTTGAGTAGTTTGCGTTCCAAAGTCTAAGAAGAGGAAAATAATGGCAAAAAAAGGCAGAGTGTTTTCGGGCGCGCGCCCAACGGGGAAGCAGCATCTTGGTAATTACCTGGGAGCGATGAAAAATTACGTCGCAATGCAGAACGATTACGAATGTGTTTACTGCATTGTGGATGTTCATGCGTTGACCACAGTCGAAACCACACAAGACTTAAAACAGAACACGTTGGAAATGGCGCTGGACTGGCTCGCGGCCGGAATGCGCCCCGAAGACTCGATCATCTTTGTGCAGTCGCATGTGCCGCAGGTGATGGAGTTGCACACTTATCTTTCGATGGTGACGCAGTTGGGCAAATTGACCGACTTGCCGACTTTCAAAGAGAAGATTCGCCAACAGCCGGAAAATATTAATTATGGGCTGGTCGGCTATCCCGTGTTGATGGCGGCGGATATTGTGCTTTACAAAACGGATGTGGTTCCCGTGGGCATTGATCAGGCTCCGCACCTTGAATTTACGCGTGAGATCGTGCGTTCCTTTAATTATCGTTACAAGACCAAGGTTTTGATCGAGCCGCAGGTGAAGCATACCGAAGTATTAAAAGTGCTTGGCATTGACGGCAAGGATAAGATGGGCAAGAGCCTCAATAATCACATTGAACTCGCCACTCCTCCCGAAGCGACCGTCAAGCGCGTGAAGGAAATGGTCACTGATCCCGCGCGCCAGCGACGCACTGATGCAGGCAACCCTGATGTGTGTAATGTGTTCACCATGCACAAACTCTTCTCTCCACAGGAAGAGATCGACATGATCAATGTTGAATGCCGCAAAGCCGGCATTGGATGCGTGGATTGCAAACTGCGCTTTGCCAATAACCTGAACAAAAACCTTGAACCGTTCCGCGCCAAACGGGCAGAACTTGCTTCCAACCCAAATAATATCCAGGATATTTTGCACGACGGCGCCAAGCGCGCCCGCGCCATTGCCGAACAGACGATGGTTGAAGTAAGAGAAGCAATGCAACTTCCGTAATAAGTGAGAAGTAAAAGGTAAAAAGTATCCACTTCTCACTATTACTTTTTACTCATTCCCATGCGCCTATTAATTCAACGCGTTTCAAAAGCCAGCGTTACCGTAGACCAGCAGACCATTTCCAAAATCGGAAAGGGTCTGCTGATTTTATTGGGCATCGGTCATGGTGACGGGGAAGATCAAGCCGTATTTCTCGCTGAAAAAACCGCCAACCTGCGCATCTTTGAAGATGAACAGGGCAAGACCAACCTTTCGGTCTTGGATGTAAAAGGTGAAGCCATTGTTGTTTCGCAATTTACGTTGTATGCCGATGCGCGCAAAGGTCGCCGCCCATCTTTTACCGATGCGGCATTGCCCGAAGTTGCCGCTCCGCTTGTGGATCGTTTTGTCGAATTGTTACGCGGTCATGGCGTGCCCACTCAAACTGGTCAATTTGGCGCGGATATGAAAGTGGAAATCCACAACGACGGGCCTGTCACCATTTGGCTGGAAAAATAATCTCTTCCCTTCGTGGTAAAAAAATAAAATGAAAAAGACACCCAATGCCTTCCAAAAAATAATTCACCGCTTTCTCATGCTGCGCCCGGTTTCGGCGTTTCTTGCGGTCAGCCTGTATCGTTTGGATACGGTGATTCTAAAAATTTCAAAGGGCAAACACACCATGGCAGAAATTGTCGGCTTGCCCATGATTCAGATCACAACCACTGGCGCAAAGACCGGCGAAGCCCGCACCATGCCATTGGTCAGTCTTTTTGACGGTGAAAAGATCGCGTTGATCGGCTCGAACTTTGGCAGGCAAAATAATCCTGGATGGTATTACAACCTCAAAAAACATCCGCAATGCACAGCATTGGTGGATGGGCGTGTTCAAAATTATCTTGCGCGTGAGACCCAAAACGAAGAACGCGAAAAATATTGGAACATGGCCGTCGCAGTTTATAAAGGATACGAACTGTATCGAATTCGTGCCGCGCATCGTCAAATTCCCATTATGATTTTAGAGCCAACAAAATAATTGTCAAGATAAGAATTTCATGATAAAGTTGCGTTGTAGGATGCAAGTAGCTTTTCGTTGTGGAAGTAGAAAGACGGCGGCTCAAGGCAAAACCTTTGAGCCTCTTTGTTTAACCGCCCGATGAAAGACATACTGCGTCACCTTATTTTTTTATTTTGCTTAGGAGGCAAAAAATGTCTGATCGTGTAGTCGGT
>JAIFKY010000259.1 GCA_020049345.1 Anaerolinea sp. | reverse complement strand
TAACCATGTGATCGAGAACATCAACATCCAATAGTTTGCCAGCCTGCACGATGGCGCGAGTGACCGCCACATCATCGGGGCTGGGGGTTGGGTCGCCGCTGGGGTGGTTGTGGACGACAATAATGGCGGACGCATTCGTGCGGATTGCATCCTTGAACAAGGATGCTACTCATCCGTACCTATAGAAATTCAATGCTTTTGACTGTTTGATCGGGGGAAATGATTATCCCGCTGATGATCGATTGCAGAACGCGGTTGACCTCGGCGGCATCACCGGTTTGGATCCAAATTTGCAGGGCTTCGGGTGTTTGCCGGGCAAGCTCCAGCAGGGTTTTGCGGCGCACACTGCACATCTCTGCCGCGTGGATTTTGCGCTTAATGCCATCGATCTGTTTCTCGATGGCATTTATTTTTTTTGACGCCTCACTGGAATTGTAGATGCCCGTTTCATACCCATCCTGCACGCGGGTACGCTGGGCGATAAGCGATTGCATGTCTGTATCCCATGAGTTGCTTTTGATTGATGGCGTGACCGCCTCGATGTGGATGGCATTGGCAACTGCGTGCGCGACCAGCCCAAGCGCAGATTTGCTTTCGATCATGGGGTGATGATTGCCCCATGTGTTACAGGACAGATAAGATCGCCCATGCTGCCCTCCACCGCGGTACATGGTTTCGCCGCAGAGCGCACACACACAGAGTCCGCTGAGGGTGTAGATCGCCTTTTGCGTTCGCCCTTGCGTGCGGTTACCTAGCTCGGCGAGTATCTCGTTGTAGGTTTCCACATTCCACAACGCCTGATGGGAGCCTGGCTTGAGTGTCCATTGCGAGCGCGGCAGGCGTTTGTGCAATTTGGTTTTTCCTGATGCGACCAAGCCAGCGTAGTAATGGTTTTCAAGTACGCGGCGCACGCCAGTAATGTCCCAGCGCTTGCCGCGTTTGGTGGGTATGCCAGAGTCGTTTGCCCGGCTGGTGATCTCGGCAAGTGAGAGACCATCAAACAGCCAGTTTTTCATTTTGATGATGAGCGCGGTCTGGTCGGGGATTGGGATGGCGGGTTGGTCTCGGCGTTGCAGCTCGTAGCCAAACGGTATTTGCAGGGTGTGTAATCCGGCGTCGAGCCGCGCTGGTATGCCGATGTTGTAGCCCCTGCGCATTTTGTTGATGCGGTAGCCCTGGATGATTCCGCCGACGTGCATGTGGATGTTTATGGAGTCATCGGCATAGGGGTCGTATTCGGCAGGGGGAACGACGCGCCCAGACTGCCGCGCCGAGTAGATTTGTTTTTTGAGCTTTTTGCAGCGCGTGCCGATCATATACGCGAGGTCGCCAAACCGGTCAAAATTATCAACGATGAGGATGTCGTATTGATTGGCGGTGGCGTCTTCGATGGCTGATTTTAGCGGAGGGATGTTCTCCATCGCATCTGAGAGGGCATCGTACCCGCTGCGCGAGTAGCCATCTAGGATGTACGGTCCTGCGGTCTCTGCGCCATATTGGGTAATGACCTTGCGGCAGGTTTCGATCTGCGAAGGGATGGATGTTTTATCGGCTGCGGCTTGCTCGTCGGTCGAGACCGCGGCGAGAATGGCAAAGCGGATGGGGGGCATGTTTCTACAGAAACGGTTTAGGCTGTCTGTGCCAGGGCGCTGCTTTCGGCAGGTTTGGGCATGGGATGAAAGGCAAACAGCAAACCCAGCCCGACCAGGTGCAGGGCTACGATCGGAGGGGCAACTTGAGGGGCATAGGGCAGGGCGAACATCCACACGCCCAGATTGAGGATGGAAGCGAGCAGCAAAATACCAGCCTGGCGTGGAGATGGATGTATGATTCGGATCCTGATCCGACGCTCATGCGCGCCGCGAAAGCTCGCACTGCGCCGATCGCGGATGAGCCGACCGCGATACAGTATCCACCGATGCTGGCGTGCCTCGATAGTTTGTAACATCTGTTCGATTGTTTCTTGTCGTTCCTGGGGGGTTGCTGAAGTATAAAGTTGGCGGAAGTTCATTCTTTACCGATTCGCTCCTTGTCAAGGGTGAAGTATAAGCCGATTGGCAGGAATAAAAGCAGGATTTCAGGGTGGGAGTTGACCCAGGCTGTAAGGATGAGGGGATGAATGTTGAAAATGCGCATTACCAACGCTGTGCCAAACATGATGACGAGGAAGAAGGCAAGGATTTTTTTTCTTTGTATGTTATTTGTTCCATTTCCACCTGACTTGGCAAATGTGCCGACCCAAGACAAATCCATTTATTTTATTCCGTCTTTTTAGGTTTGAAATTTTTTGCGCGCGCCGCCTGCTCTGCTTTTTGACGGCGCTCAATTTTCATTTCGATGATTTGGCGCATTTCTTCTTCTTCATCGGGGGTGAGTTGATTGAGGAGGTGTTTCCAGTCTTCAAAAGAAGCTTGCTCGCCGCCTTCAGATGGCAGTAAGCCTGCTTTACGAAATATTGTTATGGGGGAAATTTTGAAAGCGTGCGCAATCGCAGTAAGAGCATCAGGCTCTGGGTTTGTGCGCCTGCGGTTTATATAGTCGCTAACAGATTGGCGAGTTAGCCCAGAAGCCCGCGCAAGTTCTGCCTGCGACCATTCGCGTTTATTCATTTCAGCTAATAGCCAATCAATAAATTTGCTGTCCATAGTTGTTGATATTTTGTCGTAAAACATGTAAGCGTGTGCTATTCTTTTAGTCGTCAGTACTTGACAAAATTTACACACAGGTGTATATTGTCGTCGAGAGACGACAATATAAAAAGCGATAGACGACGTTGCGCAGAAATACCCCTAGAAGGCACACAAAAGCCCTACAGGGGGCGCAACAAGCGAAACGCGGCGGAATGAAGCCGACCAAAGGAGAAAAGCATGGCAGAGACAACGTTTACTCATATCGGTGTAAAGAAAGAAACTCGCAGAAAAATTGCGGTACTGGCAAAGGCACAGAATGTAGACATCTATAAACTTGCTGAATACCTGGTCAACCAGGATTGGGAACGTGCGGTAGCGGCGGGAATGGTTACAAACGCAATGATCGAACAACAGGCGCATTGGGTAAAGGCAGAGGCGTAATGGTCGATGAAGTAACCATCATCGGCACGCCAAACCTGAGAGGTTTGGAAATGCTGTACGAAGCAGTTTCAAAGTGGCTTGAAGCCGGAATGCCTTGCTACCAGTGTCAGCAGTGTTTTGAGCCGCTGACAACGGAAGAAGAACGCGAGGCTCATTTTTGCAAAAAGCACCTTACCACCCGCAAGGTCTACACCTACGAAGATGCGCTGGCATCGGTAGCCAGGTCACAGGCACGGCGCGCGCGCAGGCTGGCGAAAGAGGCAAAGCATGTCTCCTAACCCGAACCTAAAAATGTTTGAAGTCCTTCGAGCAATCGAGGCGTATGCCAAAGCCTCGCGCGGCGAAATGCCCACCCTGCAAGACCTTATGTATATGACCGGGAATAAGACCATTACCACATACAACGACTGATCGAGGCAGGCTATATACCTGCAAAAAATATCCACCAAGAGGCATCACTGTTCTGAAATCTTCTCCTCCCAAGGCGGTGAAGGCATCCGCCAGACAGGTGGTAATGGCAGTGGTGGAAAAGAAAAAGATATTGAGCGAAGAGAGGAAACGCGAGCGCCTGCTAAAAGAGGCAGAGCGAATGCGCGAGACGCGTTAGGCGGCACTGCTGCACAAGGCAGGCGCAGAGGATCGTATGAAAGCGGCGGTTGCTTTCGGCAAGCAGAACGACGCGCGTGCGTCTGGCGAAAACGTTGTTCTGCACGACCGCCTTCCGCTTTTCAAAAATGCCAGGGTGCGCGGCTCACGGGTTGGTTGAGTCACTGTGGGCGCGGTTTGTTTGTGTGTTTCATTTTTACAGGATAGCAAACTGATCGAAAGGATGCAAGAAATGGCTGAGATTTGGCAAACAATAGGCATTTTTTTAGGCGAGTTGATTTTTGCGGTTGTTGTGGCAGTACTAACGAGGTTGTTCTCGACCCACAAAATTGCAGGGCAAACATTCTCTATGGTGGTGTTAGGGGTGGCTGCTGTGATCGGCATTGCAGGTTTTCGGATTGGTTGGGAAATAGTAGGTTTTTTGGCATTGTGTTTTTCGGTGGAAGGGCTGCCGATGGGTATTGAGTATTACAGCTGTTTTATCGCTGATCAGATTAAGACGAACGAGGAAATAAGAAGGTGATGGATGGGAACCCCGGCGCAGATCGGTAAGTATCAGTATGGCGCGACGATTGCCTGCGCACGGCAGGCGAATATGAACCTGCGCAGAATCTTACGCCGCGCGATGGAAGAGTCTCAGAGCCAGTTAATCAAGGTGTTAATTGGGCAGGCGGCGATGGAGTTGAGCGAAAACGACGCCGCGCTGAATGAACTGGAACGCATTGGCAAGGTGTTGAAAGACGGTAAGCAAAAAAAATAAAAAGTTATTTATGGTTGGTAGCGAAAGCCCTCACTTACGGGGCATTGGATATCAAAAATAGTGGATGACATCTGGGTTGCATCCAACAAGTCTATATTGAGAAGGAAGTAAGCAAGATGCGTAATCCACTTTCTGATGAAACAAAAGAATTAATCTATTCATCAGTTGAAAACTTGAAATTATCAGCAGCGATTTTGAAATATGAGGTTAAGAAAGCGATGATTCAAAATGTGGCAGTTTAAAGGCGAAAAATATTACTTCATTATATCCGACCCTATTATAGAGAATAGGCGCGTTTTCTAATCTTGTTGCGGGTTGCTAATCGAGGTTGAACACAAGAACTAGGATGAGCATCCGCTTTACAGGCTCTCTGGGAATTACCGTGATTCCCCCATATATGTGGGGTATCACGGCAACTCTCAATGAAGCGCTTTACAACAAATATCCAACATGCGAATCTGTGCATCGAATCACAGGCTCATCTATCAGAGGTGGCTTGTTTTACATCAGCAAGCAGAAAAATCTCCGACAATACCAATGGCTTCATATTGAAACCCAGTCTTGCGAAACTGGCTGGGCGCATTCCAAATTCTGTTCAGGAGAACAATCATGAAAAAGATCATCCTATTCCTGCCCCTGCTGGCACTCGCCTGTTCAACGGCAACCACCGCGGCACAGATTCCCATCAAGGCGCGGCCAGTGGTCAAGTCCGCACAAGTCGTCCCTACCCAGACAGCGACCTGCACCATCACCGCCCTGAAAACGTTGAACCTACGCGCGGCTGCTGGCACGTCATCTGCGGTTATCGCCATTCTTGAACACGGTGAGACAGTCACCATCCTGCCCCACCCTGACCTGGGAAACTGGATCCGAGTCCGCACACCCGACAGTGAGGGCTGGATCAATTCAAACTATTGCGAAGGGA
Organism: Anaerolinea sp.; assembly: GCA_020049345.1. Lineage (GTDB taxonomy): Bacteria > Chloroflexota > Anaerolineae > Anaerolineales > Villigracilaceae > Villigracilis. The sequence continues at coordinate 22 of JAIFKY010000259.1, read as the reverse complement.
AATAAGACCATGAAAACCATCA
>JAIFKY010000235.1 GCA_020049345.1 Anaerolinea sp. | reverse complement strand
TGAAATTTGGTCGTGCTTGAAAACATAGGGGTACGTTTTCTTTCAGTTGAGCCTTGCAATATGTAACGTGTTCCGTAAATCTTCGAACAGAACACGAAACACGGCTTTCTCTAAACTCATTTGAAACGCATCCCTATAATATTATTTATTTTTCATTAGGAGGTAGATTATGAAATCACGCTGGGCAGAACATGGAGGGAAAAACATTCTTTATGTAGACCTTTCAGGTTTCGGAGAAAATGTCAGGGAATTTGATGTGGAATTAACGGAAGCCGTTGCAACGATTGGGCAAAAAATGTATGAGCAACCGCTCAATTCGGTGCTTGTTTTGGTAGACCTGAGAAATACCCACATGACACAAACCTCAAACCATCTGCTCACTGAAAGAATTAAAGACACAAAAAAGTATGTTCGGAGAACAGCGGTCGTTGGGCTGACGGGCATCCGAAAAATGTTCCTTGATTATTTCTCGATGCTTGCCACTTCGGAAACTGGCTCATTTGAAGAACCAGAATCAGCCATAAAATGGCTTTTACAAACAATCTAAAAAAGGGGTGTGATCTTACCTGCCCATTATGGCTTCCAAATTTGTCTTCACGCCAGCCCACTCTGTATCTAAAATACTATAAAAAACAGAATGGCGGATATATCCATCAGACAGAATCATGTGATTGCGAAGCACGCCTTCCTTTTTCGCGCCGATGCGCTCGATGGCTTTTTGTGAACGCTCATTGCGGGAATCCGTTTTCAATTGCACACGAATGGCGTGAAGCGTTTCAAAGGCGTGAGTCATCAACAGGTATTTACATTCGGTATTAATCGCCGTACGCTGGAAATCTGTACCATACCAGGTGCCGCCAATTTCCAGCCCGCGATCTTTGGGCATTATATTTAAATAACGCGTCGCGCCTGCCACACGACCTGAGGCAAGGTCAATCACGGCAAATGGCAGGTCTGTCCCCTGCTGACCTCGACTCATAATATCCAGAACCCAGTTCCGCATATCGGCTTCGGTGGTCATATCGCCATACAACATAAAATGCCAGAAATTCTGTCCCACGCCAATCTCAGTCAGTCCTGAAATGTGCGCTTCGCTCAGCGGCTCAAGGCGGGCATGTTTGCCAGTCAAAGTCACAGGGGTAATCCAGGTCGTCATTTGCCGCTCCCAAAAAGTTCGTTTATTTTTTGAAATCGAAAATCAAAGATATGCTCCAGTTTGCTGTGAATCCAGAGCGCATTCACAAGATCGCCGAGCATTCCGAATGGCGGGGCATACGCCACATGGTCAATCATTTTTACGCCGGAAGTAGTCTTCTCGAAGCGGTGTTCGTGATACCAAAAACGGTACGGACCCACCCGTTGTTCATCCACAAAATATTCAAAGTCGCGCACGTGCGCGATCTCCGTCAGCCAGAGGGATTTTACGCCGCGAAAAAATTCCACGCGATATTCAATGATCTGACCTTCATACATTTCAGCATCACCGCCTGCGATAATTTCGAAATTCATATCCGGCGGGGTGATCAAGTTCAGGTTTTTCGGGTCTGAAAAATATTTCCACACCGTTTCAATGGAAGCAGGGATGTTTTGCTCTCGGTGCAGGTAATGGATCATATTTTCCTTTTGGAGTCCATCAACAATTCAACCAGTCTTTTTCATTTTTATCCTGCGAAGGCAGGTAGGGCATCTTCCCGCCCTCAATGCCCAAAAACTCAGCAAGCGCGGCGCGCATGGCTGTCCGGTCATCCCATAAATATTCAGTCTTTCCGAAACACATGGATTGCTCATGTCCCTTGCCGCACGAGAGGACAATATCCCCTTCCCGCGCAAGGCGAATGGCAAACTTGATGGCTTCACCCCGATCCGCGATGCGCCAGAAGTTTTCGCCTTCGCGTCCGCCCTTTGACCTGGCTCCCGCAGCCATTTCTTCAAGGATTCCATCCAGCGACTCTGTGCGCGGGTCTTCGGCGGTCAACACCGAAAGGTCAGCCAGTTCGAGGGATGTTTCTGCCATCATGCGGCGCTTCTCTTTGTCACGCAAACCCGCGGAACCAAAGACAGAGATAACCCGTCCCTTCGTCATTTTTCTACCCGCCTCAAGCGCAACTTTCAAAGCGTTTGGCGTATGTGCAAAATCCACAATGGCGATGAAATTTTGCCCCAAGTCGATCTGTTCCATACGTCCGGGAATGCCTTCCAAAGAGGCAATGCCGCGCGCCGCAACCTCAGGATCAACGCCCAGTCCGTAGACGGCGGCAGTCATTGCAGCGAGACAGTTGGAGACATTGTACGCTCCAACCAAATCACTCCTGACGTTCACGCAAAAATCGTTTGAGACTGCCGTAAATTCGATTCCTGACGAACTGTACATTGCATTCACAGCGCGGACATCGGCAGAGTCTCCCAAGCCATAATTCATTTTTTTTGTTTCGATGAAGCCGTCCAGAAATTCAAACGAGCGGTCATCGCGGTTGATCACCGCCAAACGTGGATTGCCCGACGGCTTTTCTTTTGTCCGCTCCAGGCTGCTAAACAAGCGGGCTTTGGCGGCGCGGTAATTTTCATAGGAGCCGTGTTCATCGAAATGTTCATGCGTGATATTCGTAACCACAGCGACATCGAACTCACATGCGTCCACGCGATGCTGTGACCAGCCATGTGAAGTGGTTTCCAGCACAACATGAGTCAAGCCTGCTTCAACCATTCTTGCCAAATAACGCTGTACATCGTGCGCGTCAGGCGTGGTGACATGGAAACCCGTATCCAGCACCTCATCCCCGATCACCGCGTTGACGGTTGAGATCATCCCCGCCCGAATCCCTGCGGAAACAAGAATTTTATAGATGAGGTTACTCGTGGTAGTTTTACCATCCGTACCGGTGACACCGATGACGGTCAACTTGCGGGCGGGGAAATTGTAAAATGCCGCCGCCAGCCAGGTCAATGCGTAACGAGGGTTTTCGACTCCAATATAAGTCGGTACAGTCAGGCTGAAAGCATGACCTACATCGCCAATAACGGCAACAGCGCCGTTCTCAATTGCCTTGGGGATGTAATTGTGCCCGTCCACAGATCCGCCTTGCATGGCGACAAACAAATAGCCAGGCTTCACGGCGCGGCTGTCAATCGCAATTCCTGTGATGTCCACATCAGGAATGTTTTGCGGAACGAGAAAGGGGAAATCGATGAAGAGGTTTTTGAGTTGCATAAGTCTCCAAGTGCCATGCTCTAGCGGGGGCTTAGCCCCCGCTAGAGCAGTTTAATTAAAGCAAAAAGGGTCTTGGCAATTTTACCAAAACCCTTTTGTAAGCAACTAAACTACTTTTACTTCAATGTCTGGCGCAGACCTTCGAGCTTGCCGGCAACAGAACCATCAAGGACTTTGTCGCCAACTTTGATGACGAGACCGCCAAGGATGGATGGGTCTACCTTGAAGGATACTTCCTTGACAGAGACGCTCTTCTTGACAGAATTCTGTTCATCGCTGGTGAGGGGCAGAGCGCTGGTAACTTCGGCTGAATCACCTGTGAGACCGTCGGCTACGACTACTTTACCACCTTTGACACCAGAGAAGAATTCGTCAATCAAAGCGCGTTGTTTCTTTTCATCAAGCGTTTCGCCGACCAATTTATTGGCGGCGGCGATGGCGAGAGCGGCGACCTGTCCGCGCAAATCGCCGAGAATGCGATTGCGTTCAAGTTCGGCTTCAGCCATGGCGGCTTCGCGGGCTTTGACGGCTTCGGCTTCGGCGGCGGCTTTCACATCCTTGCCAGCGGAGGCAGCGCGTTCAGTGGCTTCACGAACGACCTTGCCTGCTTCAACCTGAGCTTCAGCGAGGAGTTTGGCGGCTTCTTTTTCAGCGTTTGCACGGGCTTCGGAAGCAACGCGGGCATCTTCCAAACCTTGCGCAATTTTCTGTTTGCGGGATTCCATCATATCCAGCATGGGCTGATAGACCCAGGCGTTCAATGTGAGAAACACAATTGCAAACGCAATGATCTGAACAATGAGGAGACCAAAATTAATACCAAGAGCTTCCATGTTTCTGTGCTCCTATGAACTACACAACTTTGAAGAGCATGAGGAACGCAATAACCAAACAATAAATGGCGATGGCTTCAGAGAACGCAATGCCCAAAATCATGTTGGTCAGCAAATTACCGTAGGTGTCAGGGTTACGAGCCATGCCCGTAAGCGCACCCTGCACGCTCAAACCAATACCGATACCAGCGCCTGCGGCGCCGATCATTGCCAAACCTGCGCCAACGTAGCGCATTGCATCCAAAAGAAATTGTCCATCCATGTTGCAAACCTCCTTAGGTTTATTCTTGATTATATAATTTTATTTTATGTACAAATTCCGACGGTCAACTGTCGAACTGATATTAATGTTCAGCGTGCTCTTCGCCGCCGTGACCCTGCGTGGCTTGCGCCATGAAGACCATGGTCAACATACCAAACACAAACGCCTGAATGACGCCAACGAATAATTCAAACATCATAATCATTGCAGGCAGGATGGAAAATTTACCCAGCAAGCCAGCAACAATGGCGACCAACACGATACCTGCGAACATATTACCAAAAAGACGGAAGGCAAACGAGAGAATCTTTGAAAGTTCAGAGATCAACTCAAGCAAGCCGACCAAAAAGTCCATCGCACCGAAGAAAGGTACTTTGAACATGCGGCGGGTGTTGAAGAATTTGCTCAAATAGCCAATCCCCTGCGCACGGAAACCGATCACCTGGATCATCACCACTGAGATAATGGCGAGAGCAGCGGTGAAGTTCAAATCCACGGAAATACCGCGGAAGAACGGCGCGAGGATGTAGTCATGGCTTAGTTCGGTATTATAAAGGTACCAGCCACTGTGAAGTTCACTTGCATGTTCACCATGAGGGTGCAAAACACCAATGGATTCAAAGCCTGGGATCAACTTGAGCAGGTTTGCAAACAAGACATAGATCATGATGGTAGCAAACCAGGGAAAAATCATTTTGGCATACTTGCCGGCAGAACCTTCGGTTAGGTTATAGAGCATCTCAAGGATGGCTTCCACAACATTACCGATGCCGCGCGGCACAAGGTCAGTGTTTTGACTCTGCTTCAATGAACGATTGGCGAAAAACGCGATTAACACCAGCAGGACAAGAGTCACAACCAGCGTGGGAAGCGTATTCACCAAATACAGCGGACCCAAACCGATGAAATTCTCAACGATTGGCTCCTCGATTAATTTTTCGGCGGCAACAGTGATCTCAGGCTGAACAGGGACAAAAATCCCGCCCAGAAAAAAGCCTGCAATCATCAGCGCTAGAACAATCCAGCGCCGCCACGGGGTACGTTTTTGGGTCTCCAAGCCCGCCTCCTAAGCGATAGTTTCTTTCTCTTCGGTTTCATATTT
>JAIFKY010000052.1 GCA_020049345.1 Anaerolinea sp. | reverse complement strand
AGGCGGCAGAAGAACCCATCACGATCAGCACGTCCATGTTCGCGGATTTGTTCCGCAGAGCCTTGAACGCGCCAACGTAATATTGCCAGCCAACATAAAACTGAACGGGCAAAGCAAGCACCAGCATCAGCCAACCAAACCACGGCTGTGCCTCGCGCATTCCGTCCATTGTGTTTGCCGAGTAAACGAACGCGGGAAGCAGGTTGAAGTCCTTGCTCATCGAAAGCAGAAACAGCGGAACCGTGAAGATCAAGCCGATGATCAGCAGGCGGCGCTGTTCGTTGATCTCATGTTCGCGCGCTTTGGCTTCGGCATCTTCTGCTTCGCCGCCAAGTTCCATCGCCTCAAATCCAGCAGATGAAACCGCGCGACGCAATTCCGCCTGCGTAATAATGGTCGGCACATATTTGATTCGCGCTTTTTCGGTGGTGAATGTCACCTGCGATTCCAGCACGCCTTCAAGTTTTGCAAGCGCCTTTTCCAAACGACGCGCATCGTTATCGTCCGCAAGCCGTTTGATAATCAGATCCGCTTCGCCAGTGGCAACGCCATAGCCCGCGCGATTGACCCGTGCAATGACATCGGTCAGCACAAGTTTGGCAGAGTCAAAATCCACAGTGGCACGCTCGGATGAAAGGTTCACCACCGCGCTCTGCACACCGTCCATCTTCTTCAAATTGCGCTCCACCGTGGCAACACAGTTCGCGCAAGTCATACCAGTAATGGGTAACGTTAATTGTTTGGTTTCGGTCATTTGAGTCCTAAAAATTACTAATTACCAATTACTGAATTGGTAATTAGTAATTGGTAAATCTACAACGTGATTAATCCCTCAGCAGGATAATTGATCTCAACCAGCAAAGCCTTGATCATTTCCTCGCTCGCGGGCGCATCGAAAGTGATCTCCACTTTCTTTGTATCAATCGCCGCTTTCACAGATTGGACACCCTTCAACTCGCCCACTTCGCTTTCAATAGTGTGGGTGCAATGTCCGCAGGAAATGGCGGGAACGGTATAAGTTACTGTAGTCATGGTTTATTTCTCCTTGGGTTTTATGGTTTTATATTTTTTTTCTTCTCTGGTGGTCGGGTAGGCGGTGTTCTTCCGCCGTATCGAGACCACCAAACTAACCAACTATCAAACTTTCGTAGACATCTCGAACACTTCGCTAATTTCCTTCAACACGCGCTCGCGTTCCTTTTTGTCACTGCCCTGAATCGCGGTAATCACGCACGAATTCAAATGGTCTTCAAGAATTTTCGCACTCACCTTGTTGAGCGCCGCCTCAACAGCCTGTATCTGGCGGATAACGTCAATGCAATACGCATCCTCTTCTACCATGCGGATCACGCCACCCAAATGCCCCTGAACCGTTTTTAGCCTTCGCAACACATCATCATTTTTCATGTCTGCCTCTATATTTTACCCCCCCCAGGGGGGATGGGATAACCCGAATATAAAACATCTCACCCATCGTGTCAATAGCAGAATGGGACATGAATCCCGTTATAATTTTAGGATGAAAAAACACCCGCGTCTTTTCCCAACCCTTAGCCTGATCTTGTTTCTATTGGCATCCTGCTCCCCGAAAAAAATTACCGCCCCCGACCCAAACATTCTCATCAGTCAGGCAGTTGCCGCCACACTCGCAGCCATTCCGCCCGCAACATCAGTCCCCCCGCCAACTCCCTACCCAACACCCACAGCCGTCAGCCTCGCGGGTTTGTATTGCGAATATCAATTCTGCATCGGACATCCCGCAGGCGTGGCATTTTACGATCACCTTGCCACATTGAATGTGGGCGCGCCCAGCACATACGGCAACGGCTTCATCTACGCCTACCAAATTCCAAGTCTGGTCATCAGCCTAATCTGGTTGCAAGCGCCCGGCACCACAGACCCCAAATTTTTGCTTGAAACCATCCTCGACGATCAATCAGATGTTGCAAGTGGTACGTTGGAAGTAAAATTAATTCGGGGGATGAATGTAATCTACAACCCCATCACGACCTCAATCCCCGAAGTTCCTTTTGGCGGCGCAGGCGCATGGACCTGCGGCGACCGCGTCTTTGCCTGGAAAGCCTACACCGCGCAAGCCAACACAGCCACTCCGTTGTTCGAAGATACGCTGTCAAGGTTCACCTGCGGACAATAATGAATTAAATAAACATCCCGCGGGTTTGCTCAAATTCAACCTGCGGGATGTTTCTCTGTTTCGCTCGTTTTAAATTTCCCCCGACACAATATCAATCACAAGTTATCACCAAAAAATTTGCGTTGTAAATCGTAGCGGGTCCGTGAACCGAGAGGAACTGAAACGACGCATTATCCACATACGCGGCGGTCATGCCATCCGGCACGCTGATTGTGACGGAATCGCCCGCGCTGATCATTTGCCACGAGGGGAATTGATTCATGTCGCGCCGCCAAAAGGTTGGATCGCCTCCAAATAATTCTGCGGCTGTTTGAGGAGTGGCGGGACATGCAGATACGGCTGGACCTTTCGTCTTGTCCACCTTTGTATCGGGTAAATTCATCAAATCAGGTTTGGCTTCATCTGGCACGAGATTCAATAACACACCAACTGCTGAAGATTGGTCTGCGTCTGTGGGCGCCGGGATGGCTGTGGTTTTCCCCAACATGATTGGAAGATTTCCGCTCAAAGATATCCAAATACACGCCATCAAAATTATAAATAAAATGGAAATTCCCGCCACGGTCATAAATTTTTGATTCTGTTGTTGAGCATCCTGATCAGCTATCTTTTTTAACTTCGCAAAAACAGCGTCTGCCTGCTCTTGATTCATCCCAGATTGAATCAGCATTAATTGAATCATCCTGGGCTTGTTGCCCATTCGATACATACGCAACGCCCGCCCCCACACTTCCTCTTCAGAAAATGTAGCGGGAGTTGCAGCCGCCACAGGCTCAGCCTTTTTCTCTTGCGCTAAGGGGCGCTTTTCTTTGATGATTGCAGAAAGCCTTGAAGCCTCGACCCAGCGATTGTGAAGGATCGCATCCATAAACTCCAACGGGTCAGGAATATACTTCAAACGAATATACCTGCCGCCATTTTCCACTTCAAACGATATTTCACATTGCGGACACGACAAATGATCTGCAAAGTCTGGCAGATGAGTCACTTTCAAATTCGCTGCGCCACAGGCTGGGCAACGCCCATTTTTCGCCCAACTATCGGGAATATCCCACTTGGGTGTTGGTGTTGGTGGTGGTGTTGATGAAGGTTTATTTTCTTGAATTCCCATAATTAAATTTTATCCCGTACATTCAAAAAGAATCCTTACAAATTCTCGACAAGCTGAAGGTCAATTCAGGTAATTTTAGTCAACAAAATAAAATTCTACAGTCCATTCCTTTTTGCCTCATCCCACAATGCATCCATATCTTGCAAAGTCATATCCGATAAATTTCTTCCCTGCCTGCCTGCGCCCTGCTCCACGTAGGAAAAGCGTTTCTTAAATTTCATATTGGTTCCACGCAAAGCAGATTCAGCATCCACCTTTTTCCAGCGTGCCAAGTTTACCAGCACGAAGAATAAATCGCCCAGTTCAGAGGTCACTTCGTCAATATTCTGCGCCTGCTTAATCTCTTCTATTTCTTCGCGGACTTTATCCAATACGCCGTCAACCTCGGGCCAGTCAAAGCCAACACGCGCGGCGCGATTTTGATATTCCAGCGCCTGGGTCAGAGCAGGCAACGCTGAGGCAACACCATCCAGCAATCCCTTTGTTTTTTCTCCCGATCCGCTTTCCTTGCGTTCCTTCTCTTTTATTTTCTCCCAACTTTGCAGTACACCATCAACGCTATTTAATTCCACATCGCCAAACACATGTGGATGGCGGCGCACAATTTTGTCGTAAATACCTTTGATAACCAAAGGCATCGAAAATTCACCGGTTTCAGTTGCAATTTGAGAGTTCAACACAATTTGTAAAAGCAGGTCACCAAACTCCTCGCACATGCCAGCGGAATCATTTTCATCCATGGCGGTTAATGTCTCGTATGCTTCTTCAAGTAAATGTGTCCGCAATGTCTGATGAGTCTGTTTTTGATCCCAAGGACAGCCATCAGGAGCGCGTAAATGCGCCACAATTTCGGCAAATGATTCAAGCGATGTTCCCTCCCCCAACGTCGGAAGGTATAAGCAGGTGGATGACGCATAGCTTGAAAATGCGTCCAGGCTAAATAAAGTTATGATGTGCGTTTCATTGCCGCTTACCAAACTGAGCTCATGAGATTCAGGGTAATTGGACAGCAAAACTTTCTTCACCTGCAAAGCCAGTTCACGTGAATCGATCCCCGTCAGTAAAGCAGGCGCGTCAGGTGGGAAGGGAGGGCAATGCGCGGATGAAAGACTCTGTGCCTCGAGCAGAGTCAACCTTGGGGGCGGTGTGAGGCGCAACACATCAAACACGCGTGAAACCAATGCAAAATCCATGAGTGTCTCCGTTAAATAGCAATTGGTAATTCGCAAATTACGAATTACCAATTACAAATCAATATACCTCTTTTGTAAAGATAAAGAAGTTTAACGCTTGGTGTATGTAGGAGCCTTGCGGGCTTTCTTAAGACCTGGTTTCTTGCGTTCCTTCACGCGGGCATCGCGGGTAAGCAAGCCCTTTTTGCGCAAAGCAGAAGTCCATTCCGCATTGATAAGTTGAAGCGCGCGGGCAATGCCAAGGCGCACCGATTCAGTTTGTCCGGTGGTACCGCCGCCATTGACATGTACGCTCACATCATATTTTGCTGCTTCCTGACCTACTGCGCCGAACGGGCGCAAAATGTCTTCGAAATCGCCCATGCGGGTGAAAAAAGCAACGCCTTCTTTTTCATTAACGGTGAATTTACCGCTGCCTGTCATCAAGCGCACACGTGCGATGCTTTCCTTGCGACGGCCAATGCCTTCATAATATTGAGCCATATTTTCTTACCTCTTATTCCGAAACTTTCGGAGTTTGCACTTGGTGTGGATGATTGGGTCCAGCATAGATCTTCAAACGCTTAAGTGTGGCGCGTCCCATGCGGTTATGCGGAAGCATACCCCACACAGCATCGCGCAAGGCACGATCAGGGTGCTGAGCCAGTTGGTCTTTCAGGGAAATGCTTTTCAAACCGCCCGGATAACCGGAGTGACTATAGTAGATTTTGCTTTCCAGTTTGCTGTGGGTTCTGGTACCGGTCACTGTAACTTTCTCGGTATTAACCACCACCACAAAATCTCCCATCTCCACACCGGGTGTGAAGGTCGGTTTGTGTTTGCCAAGCAGAATATGCGCGATGCGGGCGGCAAAGCGACCTAAATTCTGCCCTTCGGCATCCATTACAACCCAGTCGCGCTGAATTTCAGCGGCTTTCGGATAATATGTTTTCTGTTGCACTTTCGTCA
>JAIFKY010000229.1 GCA_020049345.1 Anaerolinea sp. | reverse complement strand
CACTGATGCAATCCCGCAGGGAGGAGATTGAAAACAAATGGCGGAAGACCTTTAGCGAAATGATGGAAACCGCCCTGCACTACAGTAGATTCAATGATATCGCCAAAGCGGTGGTGGATTATTCGCTTCAGTTGGGGTTTACGCGCGCCCACCTCTTTTGGGCGCCCAAACAAGACGAATCGCATCCGCGCAATATTTTTGTGGGCATTGAATATGCAGGCAACAATTGCGCTTCACACTTTTTGGACATCAAATTCCCCTTATCCCGCACAAAGGAACTGGGGAAAATCCTGCAAAAGCACGACATATCGTTTATTGGCAATGAAGTCGCTGGCAAAAAAATAAGAATGGAAATGAACACTGTGGGATTTCCATTTCCATCAAGCGGGTTGTGGGTTCTACCACTTTGGGGCGGGACAGAATTACTTGGCGCGTTGGTGCTTGATTTTTGGAAAATACCTCGCAGGTTGAGCACGCATGAATATTCCCTGTTGAATTTCTTTGCGCGGCAAGTATCCGTTGTTTTAGAACATGCGGGATTGTACATCAAGGAAAAACGCACAGCGGCAGAAACAGCCATTATCAGCAAGATCGGGAAACAAGTTAGCACAAGGGCTGCCACCCAAAATCTCCCCAATTTATTGGAACATATCAGAGAGCTTGTCGGCGAACAATTTGATGTTTCAAATTTTTCGATCTTTCTATGCGATGAACAAACCAACACCCTGCATTTCGAATTGTTGTATGAAAACGATATTCTCCAAAAAGGCGTGAGCCGCCCCATTGGCTTAGGGCTGGAAGAATACATGCTGTCTGAACAGCACGAAATAAACATACCTGACGTTAAAGGCTTTATAAAACAGCGTGGCTTGAAAATGCGCGGCAAAGTTCCGTTTGGATGGCTTGGTGTTCCGCTACAGGTTGGAGAAAAAATTATTGGCGGCGTGTGTATAAAGCAACGCAATAAAGATAAGGGATTTTCCGAGCGCGATATGCGTATTTTGCGGGCGGTTGCGGATCAGGTGGCAGGGGCAGTGCAAATCAGCAAGCTAAAAAAAGAAGAGGATGAAGACAGGGAACACATGCAACTTCTTCATCGAGTAAATATGGAGATGCTGCGTATTGCATGGCGAAGTGAGCATGAGTTTTGGTTGACCGTCCTGACAATTGCAACTGCAAATTTTGGGCTGGGATTTAACCGCGCCCTGCTTTTCCTGGCAAGGGATAATGATGAGATTTTTTATGGCAAGGCGGGCATTGGCACAAACGAAAAAAGTGAAGCCCGCCGCCATTGGAAACGGGACGAAAAAAGAAATTATGATTTTGAAACATTTCTTAGGGACATGGATAATGGGAGTGTGCGGCTCACTTCATTTCATCATAAGGTGTTTGGAATGGGAATCCCTCTCTACAGTCTTGGGGAAGAAGTCCGGGAGTGTTTGCAATCGGGACAGATTGTGCGGGTAAAAGGCGATACAGCATCAGGACAATTACCGGATTTGCTCACAGCCCAATTTAACCTATCTGAATGTGCCCTGCTCCCCATTGTGGCAGCAAAATCCACATTGGGATTTGTAATAGTAGATAACAAGCACAATCAAGCCTCCATGAATGAAAAAGCTTTGAACAGCCTTCAGAGTCTCTTGTCCAACGCTGGCTTGGTGCTGGAAATTCTGCGGCAACATGAAAAAAGCGACGACCTGCTCGATGCAAACCTTGAAATACTGGGCATGGCAAGCCATCAATCTCTGAAAAGCACCCTCGACCGTATTTGTAAAACAGCATGTTTGATAAGTCAGGCAGACTGGGCAATCATCCATCCGTTCACAACAGGCAAGCAGCCAGATCAAATTGAAGTAAAGAATGTCGGTCATTACGGCGAGCTGCGCGGAACGTCCATCACAGACCTGACCAACAACAATCTTCGCATTGGTGGCGTATCCAAATATGTCCTTCGCAAAGGAGGACTAATTGTTGAAGATATTGACAGGTGCAACCCCAACATTGGCAAACTACAGCTAACCGGGCACCACTTCATTAAAGCCGAAGGGGTAAAAGCGTTGATCGGCATGGCAATCATAGATCCGTACAGCAAGGACGCGCTCGGCATTTTATACTTGGATTATCGAAAGCCGCGCGAATTTTCCGAGAGCGATATTCGTCATGCAAGATCGCTTGTAAGCCTGGCGGCTGTGGCGATCTCCAATGCGCGCGAGATGGAAGAGGTGAAGCAGAGACGCCAGTTCAAACTCGCCACGGAAATTGCTGAAGCGGTTGGCGCCAGTTTGAATCTTGAAACAACCATGGACGCAATTTTAAATAAATTAAGCGGGGCTTTTCGAGAAACGCGGCTGTGCGTTTTACTTTATGACAAACGTTTACATGCCCTGAATTTCGCGCCCGCCGCGCTGAAATACTATAAAATCAATAATCCAAAATATGCCCGACAGGATACGTTTCATCTTGACGGTGGCACCATCGCCTGCCGCGTGGCGAAACAGGCATTAATGGACAGGAAACTTACATGGGAAAATGTAGGGGATGTAATCAAAGATCATGATTATCTGAGGCTTGATGCCAGGGTCAAATCTGAATTTTGCATCAGCCTTCTAAGCGCAAGCAATGAATTGCTCGGTATTCTGGCGCTTGAAAAAGGGCGCATCAATGGGTTTGGCAGTCAAGACATTGAATTGATTAAAACTGTGGCGCAACACATCAGCATTACAATTGAACGCGCCCAGCAAAGCGAGGAGTTGGAATATAAGTCTACAGTTGCGGCACAAACTTCATGGGCGGCAAATATCGCTCATGAAATAAACAACGAGGTCGGGAAAATCCTCAACGGCGCCTATATCATTCAAAGGATTACTGGCGAAAATTTGGAGGCACAGGAGTACGCAAAAAGTATCGAGGAAAGCGCCTCCAAGCTGTCTGTCTCCAATCCATGGTCCAATAAACCCGCAAAAGTTGTTGAAATTGACGCACTGCTTAGGAAGAATTTAGAGCAAAGCACCCTGTCCCGAGGCATTAACGTTGAATTTCATCTTGGCGCGCCTGAAACAAAGGTGAAAATAAAAATCATACAATTTCAACATGTCTTGAGGCAACTGGTCAATAATGCCGCAAGAGCCATGAAGGAATCGCGTGAAAAGAAAATTTCTGTGTCCACTCAATTAATAAGCAATAATGCCGCTGTTGAAATCCTCTTCCAGGATTTTGGACCCGGCATCCATAAGGACAAACATGTGTCGGCTTTTCGCCGACCCTTTACAACAAAAGATACTGGCGGGTATGGATTGCTTTTTATTCGACAAATGGTGGAAGATATTCAGGGTGAAATCACACTGCATCCCTACCAAAAAGGCAAAGGCGCGGCATTTTCAATTCGTATCCCGGTTGCAGATTTGACCGCGCCAATGCAAAGTGAGTAGGCATGTTCAATATTTTTTTGCATCCCGGAAAACCAAAACCGCGCATCCTGATTGTCGAGAATGATCCGAAAGCTCGCATATCCTATCAAGCCCTGCTTATGTATTGGGGCTATGATCCCGTCCTGGCAATAGGAACAGGCACAACCTTGTTGACCAACGCGAAAAAACAAGCTCGTGAAAAACGTTGCGCGCTCGCACTAATAGACCTTCGCCTGATAGACGATGATGATGAACAAGATATAAGCGGCTTGAAACTCGCAGATGAATTGGGAGACTCTCTTCGTCCTGTCATTTTAAGCGGATACGATAACACCAACCTCTTAAGGTCCATGCTTCAAAAGCACATTGACCTTGCCTTTATCAGCAAAAACGATGACCGTGATACTTTTCAGGAAGTGCTGGATGCAGAGGCTGCGAAGGCGACAGCGGTAAAGCGAAAACTTGTTTTTGAGAATCCCGAAGCACTGGATGAAATTGTAAACTCCTCGCTGGGACAACATTCTGGCGAATATCCCGACCAAATCGCAGATGTATTTGCGCGATTATTTCCCAATGCGAAAAAACTCAGGCTTGAAAAATTGGAGTTACGCCCTGCATCCTCCAACATTTCTACTGTGCCGCGCCCCAACTCTGTGGTTTTAAAGGTATATGAAGATGATTTTGAGCCATACCTGGTGAAACTTGCCCGCGCTGAAAAGATCCAAAAAGAGGTCGAAAATTATAAAACCCATATTTTCAGGAGACTCACCGATGGTTTCACCGCCAGACTGGAACGCAGTTCAGTTCTTTGGGATATTGGGGGCGTGTCATATTCGTATATTGGCAACTTTGATGTAAAAACATTTTCGCGATTTTATGAAGAAAATCCAATTGCAGACATAGAGGAAAGTTTAATATCCTTTTTTGGCGTCACATGGTCACGCCATTATGAACGAGCGAAGGAAGAAAATAACATTTCCCTATTCAAACTCTATTCAAAGGTTTGGGGGGGCTGGTATAAAAAAAGCGTTGTGGCGTTTCCATTCATTGATCCAGTTGAACTCAATCCCATCCATAAGGACTTTAATCCGCCCAACCCTATTGAATGGCTCAAAACAAAAATTGCGGAAAGTTCCGAAGATTTTAGCTGTATCAACCAGACTCGGGTTGCAATTACCCACGGCGATTTACACGGAGATAACCTGCTTGTAGACAGCAAAAAGATTGCGTGGGTAATAGATTTCGAGCGCTGTGGCGAAGGACATATTTTACAGGATTTTATTGAACTCGAGGCGGATATTATTAATCGTTTGGAAGCCCATAACCAAAACTTTTCAGCATATTTCAAAATGTACACGCTAATCCTCAAACAAAAAAAGATAAGGGGATTTGAAAAAACAGAGATTGCAGCGATATCGGGCAATGCGCGGATCGAAAAGGCGCTAAAAATAATTTCAACACTCCGCTCCCTTGCTGCTCAACATACAAAAATTAGCGACGCGCGTGAATACCTATTGGGGATTCTTTTCAACACAATCTTTCGCGCCACAGTTGACCATGATAAATTTCCTCATAAAAACCAATATCGCACACTCATGCTTGCCAGTGTTATTTGCCACCGTTTAGATCACTGGGATGTGCCATGGCCCCCGCCAGAATGGGAGAATCTGTCCGTCTTCGAACAGAAAAATACGAACCATAAAGACCAGGATACAAAATCGCTCTAACTCCAAAGTTTATTGTTTTGAAGTTAGCAACTTACTGACAAGGAAATGAAATGTGCCGTGTTCTCATTCTTGACGACGATATACGTTTTGCTGAAGCATTGAAGCCTGTTGTGGATGAATTCGAAGGCAATGGGACGGTCACCGAAATCGCCACCACGCTGGACACGGCGCTGAATTTCGTCAAAGAAGCGGTTCTCTGCGGACTACCTTACACTATTTTCATTGTTGACCAAAGACTTGGCGCAGGCAAGGATGGCATCGAAGCAATGAGAGAGC
>JAIFKY010000267.1 GCA_020049345.1 Anaerolinea sp. | reverse complement strand
TCATCGCTGACCCATGAGGTACGGATGACAAGAAATGCGTACAACGCCAAAAATGGAATCGCGAGCCGTTTATGTTTGAGAAGCCATGAATTCATAGGGTGCAAGTATAATTCATCACATCCACCCTATGTCCACCATTGATGAAATCAAAGCCAGAATAGATATCGTAGACCTTGTTTCTGAGGCCGGCGTCAAACTGCGCCACGCAGGCAAGAACTATACCGGCTTTTGCCCCTTCCATGACAACAAGCATACGCCAGCCTTTGTGGTCTGGCCTGAATCTGGCACATGGCGTTGTTTTGGACAATGCAATGAGGGCGGCGATATTTTCAAATTTATGATGAAGCGCGAGGGGCTTGAGTTCAAAGATGCGCTGGCAAAACTGGCTGATCGCGCGGGTGTGAAACTTGAATCCTTTGTCGCCGAAAAGCCTGAAATCAAGGAAGCGCATGAACATTTGCGAGCCTTGCTTGAAGATGCAATCATTTTTTATCGAACCCATCTTTTTAATAACAAGGACGTTTTGACCTACCTGCGCGAAAAACGCGGATTAACCGATGCCACCATCGAAACCTTTGGCATGGGCTACGCTCCGCATGGGTATGATAATTTACTCAAGGCTTTCAAGTCCAAAGGTTATCGTGAGCAAGATTTAATTGATGCGGGCATGTTGTCGGTTCGTGATGCCGATGACTCACGCAACACGCAACACACAGCACGTACTTATGATCGCTTCCGCAATCGCATCATGATTCCCATCCGTGATGAAAATGGGAAGATGGCAGGCTTTGGCGCGCGCATTGTTGACCCGAATGATATTCCAAAGTTTTTGAATTCACCTGAAACGCCGATCTTTACAAAGGGTCATATTTTGTATGGGTTGGATCGCGCGCGCAAGCCAATCCGCATGGCGGATCAGGCCGTGATTGTGGAAGGCTATCTGGATGTGATCGCGTTGCATCAGGCGGGCTACGAAAATGTTGTTTCACCCATGGGGACTGCGCTGACCGAAGATCAGTTGCGTTTGTTGAAACGTTCCACGCGGCGCATTGTGCTGGCGCTTGATCCTGATGTGGCTGGACAAAAAGCCGTCCTGCGCGGGTTGGATGCGGTGCGTTCCGCGATGGATCGCGAAGGTGAGTTGGGTTTTGATGCGCGTGGATTGCTTCGCAACGAGGCGCGTCTTCAAGCCGATTTGCGCGTGGCATCCATGCCTGACGATCTTGATCCCGACGAGATTGTGGCGCGTGACAAGGATGAGTGGAAACGGCTGATTGAGAACGCCAAGCCCATTGTGACGCATGTTATGGATTCGCTGGCGGTTGGGCAAAATCTTAATGATGCAAAAGTAAAAAATCAAATTGCGGCTCAGGTTCTGCCGTTGATCGAAGATCTGCCCAGTCCGCTGGAACGGGATACGTACCGTCAGGCGTTGGCGAGAATGTTACGGGTGGACGAAGGCTCATTGACGCTGACTCAGACTCAGGGCGCGGTTGTGAGGCGTAAGCCGCGTGGGGCGGATCAAGCCCAACGTGTCGAAAAAAATCAGGTGGTGGCGCTCAATCCTACTTTGAAGATCGAAGCCTATTGCATTGGCGTTTTGTTCCGCAAGCCTGCTTTGTTGTATCGCCTTGACAGAACATTGCAGGAGGTTGGGCTGAGCGCTTTGGCTGTGGAGGATTTCGAGTATACTGACCATCAGTTGGTGTTCGGTGTGATTCGCATGGCGGTGGAGCAGGATGAGAAGGATTATCAACATTATGTAATCAGCCATTTGCCCGAAACAATCAGCGCTGTTTCAAAAGATCTACTGGCGCAAACCGAACAACTTGACCCTGTGGATGATAAATTGTTGGAGGAATTGCTGGCGCGTTTTATGGATCTGCGCCGCGCATACGCGATGTCTAACGTGAATCAATTGCGCTTTCTGCAAGAGGAAGAACAGCAACAGGGCGGCGTAAACCTGAAACTATATCAGGAGCAGACCGTTCAATTTACAAAACTACTGAAGAATTTGGATCAGGCAAGAAAAAAAATATCATCAAAACGGTAGGTGTGACCGTGATTTAGAAAAGTCTCTTCTGATGCAATGGTAGAGATTTTGTACCCCGTACTTTTAGTGGAAGAAAGGGACCCCATGCCATCTAAAGTGAAACCAAATCCCATGGAAAAATCGAATCAAATGCCGAAAAAGAAGGCTCAGTTTATTGCCGTCGAGCCAGAGACTGAGAGCCTGGCACGATCAGGGAATATTGCTTTTACCTCTCTGATTGATGATGATCTCCTGCTTGATGTGGTTGTGGATGAGGTCGTTGAGCCGGACGAATCCCTGCTTTCTCAACTGGATGAAGATATTGACGATTCCCTTCCGCTGCGCCCGCATGAACTTGCAGTTGAACTTTCTGAAGACCCCGTTCGTTTGTATTTGCGCGAGATCGGCGAGGTGAAACTGCTTGATTCAGACAGCGAGTTTCGTCTTGCCACGCTTAGCGAAGCAGACCGTCACATCATTACGCTGCGTAAATTGAAACAGCGCAAAGGTGTTTCGCAGGCTTCTTCGATTTATCATTCGCTGCTTTTGGAGATGCTCACTTCGTGGGAGCGTCTGATTGAAGATGCCGAACAACTTGATCATGAACTTCCAAACCTCGCTTTGTTAATTGCCGAAGCCCAGTCGCTTCATGCGGGCTGGCAATTTGATTCACCTTCCTACTTTCGCGCTTATTTGAATAACGGTCATTGGGGGGCGGATCATCTTTGGGATGGACTTGCCCGACATGCCTACGGAGTTTTTCTTAACCTGCATTTGCTTCCGTTTAAATATGCCGAGTGGCTGTTGTCGTATGTTCGAGACCAACATGCCTTTCCCGCCCAGCGGCTTCTGTATCGCAACCTGCCGCCTGACGAAGAATTATTTAATGAGATGGATGCCATCCATGCCCGCGCTGTGGATGGGAATCAGGCGCTGATCCGCGCGAACCTGCGGCTGGTAGTGAGCGTTGCCAAACGGTACCTTGGACGAGGCATGTCGCTGTTGGATTTGATTCAGGAAGGCAATATGGGTCTGCTGCGGGCCATTGGTAAATTTGATCCGCGCCGTGGATTTAAGTTCAGCACGTATGCTACGTGGTGGATTCGCCAATCCATCAACCGCTCGATTGCCGAACAGGCGCGCACGATTCGAATCCCCGTTCATTTGTTTGAATCCATCTCGCGCATTTTGCGCGCACAGCGGCACTTAACGCAAGTCTTGGGCAGAGACCCAAACAAGACGGAACTGGCTTTGGAAATTGGCTATCTTTCCGCGGCGGATGTGCAAACAGTTTTGCGCGCGCACGCTGAAAATAAACCGATCAAACCTGACTTGCAGGAGCGTCTTGATATTGCCACGCAAAAAGTGAATCGCATTCTGCGCTCCGCTGAAGAGCCGATTTCACTCGAAGGTCCGGTGGGCGATGAGGATTCCAGTTCGTTGGGTGACTTTATTGAAGATGAAGATGCGCCTTCTCCCATAGACGTTGCAGCGCGTGAGATGCTGCGTGAGCAGGTTCAACATGCTCTGGAGTCACTCTCAGACCGCGAACGCGAAGTGTTGGAACTTCGTTTTGGTTTGCGCGATGGAAAAGAGCATACGCTGGAAGAGGTGAGTCACTACTTCAACGTGACCCGCGAGCGGGTGCGTCAGATTGAGGCGAAAGCGCTGCGCAAGATGCGGCATCCCACGCGCAGCCATGACTTGCGCGATTATTTAGGCGATTGAGGTTTTGTAAGGGCGGGTTTAAAACCCGCCCTTACAAAACCTGCGTCTTGTGAAATACAGCGCATTTCCTAGCCTCTGCCAGTTCATTATGATATACTAGACCAAATGTGTCTTATTTCACACACCAAGAGGTATTTATGTTGTTGGAATACATCGCAATAGCAGTCATGATCGCGGTTGCTACGTTTATTGCGCTTGCTGCGATTGGTTTTGGGGAGTTGTTTGGTCCAAAGAAAAACACGGAAGCGAAATCCACGCCCTACGAATCAGGTATGAGTCCGTATGGCGAAGGGACGCGGCGTATGCCCGTCCGCTTTTATTTGATCGCCGTGTTGTTTATTCTATTTGATATTGAAGTGGTTTTCTTTTTACCCTGGGCGATTGCGTTTCGCAAACTGGGCATGTTTGGGCTGGCTGAAATGGTCGTCTTTTTGGTTATTTTATCGGTTGGATATGTGTATGCCTGGAAGAAGGGAGCGTTGGAATGGGAATAGAGCAAAAACTTGGAGATATGGGCGTGGTCACCACCACACTTGAAAATGTTGTTAATTGGTCTCGTACCAATGCCATGTGGCCGATGTTGTTCGGACTGGCTTGCTGCGCGATTGAGATGATGGCGGCGCAAGCCTCAGATTACGACATGAGCCGCTTCGGCATGGAATTGATGCGTGCCAGCCCGCGCCAATCTGACTTGATGATTGTGGCGGGTCGCGTCTCGAAAAAAATGGGACCTGTCCTTCGCCGACTGTACGACCAGATGCCCGAACCGAAGTGGGTGATCGCCATGGGCGATTGCGCTTCGTGCGGCGGTGTCTTCAATAACTACGCCATCTTTCAGGGCGTTGACGAAGTTGTCCCTGTGGATGTGTATGTGGCGGGCTGTCCGCCGCGCCCCGAGGCTTTGATCCACGGCGTGCTCACTTTGTATGAAAAAGTGAACAAAGAGAAGTTCAAGGATTTGGCTGAGAAATACGGATAATTTACGTCTACTGTAAATGTCGTTGCGAGGAGGGTGCTCTTCCCGACGAAGCAACCTCCGACAAAACAGGAGATTGCTCACCTGCACTGCAACAAACGCAGTGCGGCGCAAGTGTCGGGCAAGAACAAGTGCGCCCTCGCAACGACATAATTATAGTGACGGGACTGAGATTATGGATACAAAACTCGAACCCATTGTAAAAATCATTCAGGAAAAATTCAGCGCGACCTTTGAAGAGTTTCGCGATGAAGTGCATCTGTTCCTCAAACCTGAGCAGATCGTGGATGCGCTGACTCTTTTGCGCGATGAACATAAATTTGAATTGCTCTCGGCGTTGACTGCCGTGGATTATTATCCCCAGCAAAATCCGCGCTTTCATGTGGTGTATCAATTAACTTCGCTTGCCCAGAATCTATCGGTGCAGATCAGAGTCCCAGTAAACGGGACCAACCCCAAGGTGCCGACGGTGACGGGGCTGTACGGTGTGGCAAATTGGCGCGAGCGCGAACTCCTCGATATGTTCGGCATCGAGTTTGAAGGTCATCCCGATCCGCGCCGAATTTTGATGCCAGAAGGAACCGAAGGACATCCGCTCCGAAAAGATTTTCCGCTGGGATATGAAGAACCGCAGTTCACTTAAAAGATTTTCCGCTGGGATATGAAGAACCGCAGTTCACTTTTAACTTTGACGAAATCGGTTTGCTGAAACCGCGCCCGAAGGAATAGTTATGACCCAGATAGAAGAAGTTAGTATCGAACAATTCAAGCATCTCGTTTCAGAGCGCGCCCTGACAGGCGAGACCATGCTGTTGAATATGGGACCGCAGCATCCGTCCACGCATGGCGTTCTGCGTCTGCTGCTTGAACTCGACGGTGAGATTGTTGTCAACTGCATCCCCGACATTGGGTATTTGCACACGGGCATCGAAAAGAACATGGAAGCCAAAACTTATCAAAAGGCTGAGGTGATGACTGACCGCCTCGATTACATGAACCCGATGGGCAATAACCTGGCGTACGTGATGGCGGTCGAAAAATTGGTTGACCTCGATGTGCCAGTCCGCGCGCAGGCTTTGCGTGTGATTTTGGTTGAGCTTCAGCGCATCGCCTCGCATTTGGTGTGGCTCGGCAGTGTGGGGCTGGACCTCGCGGCGATGTCCATGTTCCTCTATTGTTTCCGCGAGCGCGAACTAATTCTCGATATTTTTGAGCTTGTCTCTGGTCAACGTATGATGACCACATACTTCCGCCCTGGCGGTGTGTGGCGCGATGTGCCTGTTGAATCTGCGCGGATTGATGAATACGAAAAGTTGTTGACGAAGAACCCGCTCTTTCTCGACCGTATGCTTGGTCTTGGAATTTTAGATTCGGCGACCGCCTTGTCTTATGGCGTCACAGGTCCCACGCTTCGTGCTTCTGGCGTTAACTGGGATTTGCGCAAGGCGCGTCCATATTCGGGTTATGAGCAATATGATTTCAACGTGCCCGTGCTGACCGAGGGTGATACGTACGCGCGTTATTTGGTGCATATTCAGGAATTTCGTGAGTCGTTGAAGATCATCGAGCAGGCTTTGAACAAATTGCCGTTTGGACCTGTGCATTCTGAAAATCGTAAATTTGTCCCGCCGCCGCGCTCCGAGATCGGAGTCAGCATGGAATCGCTGATCCATCATTTCAAGTTGTGGACGGAAGGTTTCCCCGCGCCGAAGGCTTCGGTTTACAGTGCAATTGAATCCCCGCGCGGTGAGTTGGGATTACTGCTGGAAGGCGATGGCGGACCCAAGCCATTGCGCGTCCATTTGCGTACGCCTTCATTTGATAATTTGAGCGTGCTGTCGCACATAGTAAACGGACATCTGGTCGCTGACCTGGTCGCCATCCTCGCGTCCATTGACATTGTCCTCGGAGATATTGACCGATGAGCCTGACAAAAAACATTAAACACGAAGGTCACAAAGAGACACAAAGGAAAACCCTTTTTGTTTTTCACCTTCGTGTACTTCGTGTCCTTTGTGTTTAAAAAGAGTTGCAAATGAGCCTGACAAAAAAACATTCAAAAGAAGTAAAACAAATTCTGTCCAAGTATCCAACTGAGCATAAACGTTCAGCGGTGATGCCTCTGCTTTATCTTGCCCAGCGCGAGGAAGGCTATGTCAACAAAGCCGCCATGCAGGACATTGCGCAGATTTTGGAAATCACCGAAACCGAAGTGGCTTCGATTGTTGGCTTTTATACTTTATATCACGATGAGAAGGCTGGCAAGTATCGGATGCAAGTCTGCACCGATTTGCCGTGTGCCTTGCGCGGCGCGGATGAGTTCCTGCAAAACCTGTGCGGCAACCTTGGAATCAAAGTCGGTGAGACCACGCCCGATGGTTTGGTAACTCTCGAAGCCGTGACCTGTCTCGCCGGGTGCGACAAAGCCCCGATGTTCCAAACCCAGGGTCCTGATGGAATCAAATACCACGAAAACATGACCGTGGATAAAACAATGGAATTAATTGAGGCGTTGAAGAGCGGAGATTAGTGAATAGGAAATAGTGAATAGTGAGTAGTAAAAAGGAATTGATAAATTATCCCCAATTCCCAAACTTACCAACCTACCAACTTGCCAACCTACTAACTTACCAACCCATGACACACATCCTTTTACGACATCGCGAAATTCCCGATATTCAAAAGCTAACTGTTTATAAAAAGAACGGTGGATTTGCCGCATTCAAAAATGCCGTGACAAAAATGAAACCCAGCGAAGTGACTGATCTGGTCAAGAGTTCCAATTTGCGCGGACGCGGCGGCGCGGGCTTTCCGACTGGCACAAAGTGGTCGTTCATTGACAACAAAACTTTCCCGCATTATGTGGTTGCCAACGCGGATGAATCCGAGCCTGGTACGTTCAAAGACCGCGAGATTCTGGAGAGCAATCCGCTGCAATTTTTGGAAGGTCTGGCGATTGCGTCCTACGCAGTCAGCGCGGGGACAGCGTATGTTTACCTGCGCGGCGAATCCTGGCAGATTGCGGCGCTCCTCGATGAAAAAATTGCCGAGATGGAAAAAGCAGGTTATCTTGGCGAGAATCTTTTTGGCACAGAATATTCCCTGAAAATTTACACGCATCTCGGCGCAGGCGCTTACATCTGCGGCGAAGAGACGGCGTTGCTCGAATCCCTCGAAGGCAAACGCGGACAGCCGCGTGTGCGTCCGCCGTTTCCTGCCTTGGTTGGTTTGTACGGCAAGCCGACGCTGATCAACAACGTGGAAACATTGACCAACGTGCCGATGATCCTCGCCAATGGCGCGGACTGGTACAAGGCGATGGGCACAGGCGACAGCGCGGGCGTGAA